>DATGJQ010000099.1:0-12575 GCA_035295105.1 Candidatus Acidiferrales bacterium
CACGATGAAGAGCAGGCAAACGATCAGGAGATAGGGCACCCAGCGCTTTTCGACGTTCACGTGCATGAAGTTTTTGGCGACCAGATACGCTTTCACGAGAGCGACGCCGAATGCGGCGATCAACACCACGTTGCGGATGTGGGTCATGGAACCGAGCACGCTGACGATGAGCAGCACCACCAGGATGGCCCAGATCTTCACGTAGTTGGGATGATGCACATGCGCTGGAGCGTCAGTGGTCATGGCTCGTCGGCGTCCTCGAAACTCACCCTATCGGGCGATGTACAGCAACGGAAATAGGAAAATCCAAACGATATCCACGAAGTGCCAGTACAGCCCGATGCACTCCACGCGCTGCAGTTCCTGATTTTTCGCCGCATCCGACGCGACAATCAGCATGATGATCATTCCGGCCAGCACGTGCAGGCCGTGCAGCCCGGCCAGCGTGTAGTAGAACGACCAGAATCCGCCCGAGGAGATCACGAAACCTTCGTGGATATCCACGGACCACTCGTAACCCTTCACGATCAGGAAGATGAGCCCGCCGAGCGACGTCAGGCGCAGCAATTTCGCGGCCTTCGGGCCGTCATGCGCGTCGGCGGCCTGATGCGCGAGCACCGCGCACAGGCTGGAAGTCAGCAGCACAAAAGTATTAAACGCTCCCGCCCAGGTAAGGGTGTGCGAAGCGGAGTCGGCCCATTCGGGATGTCCGATGCGGTGCATGACGTACGCGGCCAGCAAACCGCCGAAGATCACGATCTCGGAGGCGATGACCCACCAGGTGATCAGCTTGGCGCTCACAATTCCGGTGCCGCTGCGCGTATTGGCAAGCGGTTTGGCGGATGTGCTCATGCCTCAACCTCTCCGACTAGCGCGGAATCCGGAACATTCTGCGCCACGAAATCCTCGGGATGTCCCGGCAGGCCGTATTCGTACGGGCCGCGATACACGGTCGGCATTTCGACAAAGTTTCCGTGCGGGGGTGGAGACGGAATGGTCCACTCCAGCGTCGCCGAGCGCCACGGATTCGGCCCGGCCTCTTTGCCTTTGCCCAGGCTGGTGAAAAAGTTGTAGAGAAACACCAGCTGGAACGAAAGCATGACCAGCAGCGCCACGGTCGCCGTGGTGCGCAGATGCTGCAGCGGCGGGCGGGCCTGTTCGGCGAACAGCGCGTAGTTGTAAATGCGGCGCTGGTCTCCGGCGATTCCGGTGATGAAGAGCGGAATGAAAATCACGTTGAAAGGAATCACCGTGCCCCAGAAATGAATTTTCCCGAGCTTCTCATTGAGCATGCGGCCAAACATTTTGGGATACCAGAAGGTGAGCCCGCCAAAGACGGCGATGATGGCGATAGGCACGAAGGTGTAGTGGAAATGGGCGATCAGGAAATAGGTGTCGTGCAGATAGATGTCCGTGCCGGAGGAGCCCAGGAAAATTCCGGTCACGCCGCCGATCATGAACTCGGCGATGAAGGCCAGCGCCCAGAGCATGGGCGTGTCCAGGTGAATCGACCCGCCGTAGAGCGTGGCCACGTAAAGAAAGACCATTTCCGTAACCGGCACGGAAATGAGCAGCGTGGTGATGGAAAAAATATTGGCCATGCGCGGGTCAATCCCGGCCACGAACTGGTGGTGCGCCCATACCACAAAACTCAGGAATCCCACGGCCCAGGTGGTGTACAGGACCGTCTTGTATCCGAAGATTTTTTTGCGGGCAAACACGGCGATGATTTCCGCCACGATGCCCATGGCCGGAAGGAGTACGACGTACACCTCGGGGTGGCCGAAAAACCAGAACAGATGCTCCCACAGGAGCGGATCGCCACCGCGCGTGGGGTCATAAAAGCCCGTGGCCATGGTCTGATCGAACAGCAGCATGACCGCGCCGGCAATCAGCGGCCCCGCGGACGCCATGAAAATGACGCTGGCCAGCACGATCATCCATACGACGATGGGCACGTCATACATTTTCATTCCCGGCGCGCGGCTGTTCATCGCGGTGACCGTGAAATTGATGCCGCCCAGCAAAAATGCCACGAATTCCAGCGCCACCGCGACCAGCCACAGCGTGGCGCCAATCGGCGTCAGGTTATACGCGCCGCTGGCGGAGAGCGGAGGGTAGGCGGTCCAGGCGCCGCCAAACGGGCCGCCCTTCACCAGAAACGAACTCAGCAGCACCAGCGCGCTCAACAGGAAAATCTGATAGGAGAGGCGATTGATCCGCGGAAAGGCCATATCGTCGCAGCCGACCATCAGCGGAATCAGGAAATTTCCAAAGGCCGCGATCAGTACCGGCATGGCCACCCAGAAAATCATGATGCTTCCGTGCATGGTTACCAGGGCGTTGTAGCGGGCCGGAGTAACGATCCCGTAGCCGGGCACCGCGTGGTTGGGAAATCCCAGTTGCATGCGGAAGACATAGGCGAAAAATCCGCCGATCAGGGCCATGGCCATCCCGGTGAACAAGTACTGCCGGGCGATCATCTTGTGGTCGGTGGACCAGAAGTATTTCTGAAAGATTCCAGGCTCGTGATGCTGAAGGTCCGCGCTCATCGTCGCACCTCCGCCATCGTCGTAGCGTTCGCCGCGGCTGGCGAAGCAGGCGCCTGTTGCTGGGCCACGGTGGAATTGGAATTCCGCAGCATCCACGCGGCATGATCTTGCGGCGTCTCGACAATGATCCGGCCGGCCATCAGGGCGTGGCCGATACCGCACATCTGCGTGCACTGAATGTCATAGGTGCCCACGCGGTTGGGGCGAAACCATCCGGAAATCGTGCGGCCGGGGAGGCCGTCCTGCTTCAGGCGGAATGCCGGCACGGAAAAACTGTGAATCACATCGCGGGACATCAGCTCGAAATGGTAGGTGGTATTCACCGCGACGTGCAGCTCGCCCACGCTGCGAATGTCATCCGCTGTGTCCAGCACTCCGTCCGGCCCCGGCTGCTGAAAACTCCAGGCCCACTGCTGGCCGATGATGCGCACCACGGCGCCCGCATCGGCCGGAGGCATCACCTGTTTGATCTGGTACCAGACGGTGATCGCACCGGCGAGGATCACGATGTCGCAGACGATAATCAGATAATGGGGGATTGAGATCCAGCGCTTCAGATGCGGCTCTTCGCCGGTGATGTATTGCGTCGGGCGCCCATCCCGGGCGCGAAATTTGAAAATCAGCCAGAACATCATGCCTTCGGCGGCGATCAGCCAGAAACCGACGATGACGGCTATCAGGATAAACTGGTAGTCAATCCAGTGCGCATACGTCGATGCCGCCGAGAGGTACCGCTCCAGCATGAAAACTCCCGCTACCGGATTAGAATCAAAACTCCCGCCACAAAAGCCAAACAGCCCGTGACAATGGTCCAGAAAACAACTTTAGCTACCTGATCGGGTGACGCATCCGCGTGAGCCTGGTTCATGGAATGAATGTCTCCCGTGCGTTTGCGCCTAAGGCTTGAGCGTTCCCACGTACGCGACGACATTGCGGATCGCGTCATCCGTCCGCAAGGTTAACGCCATAGGGCGCATCAAGCGCCCTTCGCGGTCTTTCGGATTCGTGCCGCGAATGCCGCTCTTGAATTTTCTGAGTTCGGTGGCCAGGTACCAGTCGTCGGTTCCGGCAATACGCGGCGCGCCCAAGTCCTGATTGCCCGCGCCGTTGTCTCCGTGGCAGGCGGCGCAAGTCGCATAAAGCGCGGCGCCCGCTTGCGCATCGCCCGGAAGCGACGCGGCATGCGGCACAGGCGTCAGCGTTTCCACGTAATGCGCCACCGATTTCACGTCTTCCTCTGAAGACAGGCTCAGCGCCATGGGCCGCATGCGCATGCCCTCGACATCGCTGAAATGCATGCCGCGCGAGCCGGCGCGAAATTTGTCCAGCTCGCGTTCCACGTACCATTCTTTCATGCCCGCAATGTTGGGCGCGCCGATCGCGGAATTTCCCGATCCGTCGGAATTGTGGCAGGGAACGCAGGTCTCAAAAACTTCCCGGCCGCGCGTCGCCGCGTCGGTCGTTCCCATCCGGCAGCCCGAGAGATTCAATCCACCGATCAGGACCAGAAGAAAAAAAAGAGCGGGATTTCGCGGAACGAATGTTTGAATGGTCGGCATGCGTTTTCGCAATGGCTTGCCCAAGCCGCGGATACTAGCAGCACGCAAAATTCAAAACAAGCAGAACTTGCATTCAAAATATGAGTAAGTGCGCGCAACCACACTTCGGCGCATCAAAGTGAAACAGTATGCTCTTCCTGAAGGCACAGTCTGTGACCCGGGTCACAAAACTGTGCTATTTCAGCGCTTATTTTCAGGACTGATTTCGGAACCTATTTCGGCGCTTACTTCGGCACAACCGCCATGCGCTGCAGGCGCTCCCCGAGCCGGGTGTGTTCCTCGTTGATTTCTTCCGGCAAGCGATCACCGAACTTCTTGAAGAATTGTCCGACGTCGGCGTGTTCCTTGGCCCAATCGGCCGGCTCCACGCGCAACAGTTCGTTCATCGTTTCCCGTGAGACGTCCAGGCCGTCGAGCGTAATCGAATTCGCCGTGGGCACCGCGCCGATGGGCGTTTCGGTCGCCGCCGCTTTTCCTTCAATTCGTTCCAGCATCCACTTCAGCACGCGCGCGTTTTCCCCGTAGCCGGGCCACAGGAATTTTCCGTCGGCGCCTTTGCGGAACCAATTCACGTGGAAAATTTTTGGCGGGTGCGGAATTTTCTTGCCCATTTCCAGCCAGTGGCCGAAATAATCTCCCATGTTGTAACCGCAGAAGGGCAGCATGGCCATCGGATCGCGCCGGGTGACGCCCATTTTCTCGGTGATGGCCGCGGTTGTTTCCGATGCCATCGTCGAAGCGATGTACACGCCGTGCTGCCAGTTCGCCGCTTCATAGACCAGCGGCGCAAGGCGCGCGCGGCGGCCGCCGAAGATGAAAGCGGAGATGGGAACGCCGCCGGGATCTTCCCATCGAGGAGAGATCGAAGGCGCCTGAACCGCCGGAACCGTGTAGCGTGAGTTGGCCTGCGCCGCAGGGCCCATCGAAGGTTTCCATGAGCGGCCCTGCCAATCTTTCATTCCGGAGGGAACGTTCTCGGTCATGCCTTCCCACCAGGGTTCGCGCTCCGGGGTCTCCGCCGTGTTCGTGAAAATGGTATTTTTGCGCAGGGCCGACATTACATTCGGGTTGGTCCTTTCGTTGGTGCCGGGGGCCACGCCGAAAAAGCCGGCTTCTGGATTGATCGCGTGCAGGTAGCCGTCCGCGCCGACCTCCATCCAGGCGATGTCATCGCCCACGGTCCACACGCGGTAGCCTTCGTTTTCGAGGGCCGAAACCATCATCGAAAGGTTGGTCTTGCCGCAAGCGCTGGGGAACGCGGCCGCCATATAGGTGACTTTCCCGCCGGGCGACTCCAATCCCAGGATGAGCATGTGTTCAGCCATCCAGCCCTGTTCGCGTCCCATCCAGCTGGCGATGCGCAGGGCAAAACACTTCTTGCCCAGCAGCGCGTTGCCGCCGTAGCCGGATCCAATGCTCCAGATCAATTTTTCTTCGGGGAAGTGCGCGATCAGGCGGCGGTCGGGGCTGAGGTCTCCGAGGGAATGAAGCCCGGGAACGAAATCCGGGGAGTTACCCAGGCGATCCAGGGCAACTTTTCCCATCCGGGACATGATGCGCATGCTGGCGACGACGTAGGCGCTGTCGGTGATCTCCACCCCAACACGGCTCTGCGGTGAGGCTGACGGACCCAGGATGTAGGGCACGACGTACATCGTACGCCCCTGCATGCAGCCCTTGTAAAGGTTGGAAAGGGTGGCCTTGGCCTCGGCGGGAGCGATCCAGTTGTTGGTCGGTCCGGCTTCCTGGCGCTCGCGGGTGCAGATATACGTGACTTTTTCGGTTCGCGCCACGTCGCTTGGATCGCTGCGATGCAACAGGCAATTGGGATACGTTTTTTCATTCAGCCGGAACGTGCGGCCTTCGTGAAGCAGTTGCTCTTCAATTCGCGCCGCTTCTTCGTCCGACCCATCGCACCACTGAATGCGCGCGGGGCGCGTCATTGCGGCAACCGATTCCACCCACTGTTCAAGGGGCGTCGACACAGAACCTCCTAAAGGTTATTTCGGCATGCCGGCGGAAGAGTTTTTAGCTCGGGCAGCACTGACCAACGAATCAGGCAGCAAACACACACCGAAGTTAAAAGTTTAAGATACGACCGAAGCAAACGCAAGTGACCGGCGTCACGCGTGTGCGCGTGGTTGTACCGCATTTGTACCTTTCTGCCAACAGCCGAGGGTAAAGCGGCGCGGAGTGATCGCCGATAGGTGTCAATCGAGGGACGGGTTCTCGCTCCGGCTCCTCCTGGTGTTTTGGGGCCATGTGACGTACGTCACAAGAATCTGTGCGGCTGGTCACAGAGGAAATAATAGGGGCTGTGCCAAAGTGGTTGTCGTTGAGATTGGCGTTTCTAAATCAATACGTTGCGAGGGAAACATGTTTGAACGAATTCGTGGAAAGAGGCTGTTCGGGGCCATCGCAATCCTACCGTTGCTGCTGGCTTTCCCTCATTTTGCAGCGGCGCAGGCGGACGGCCAGAAGCTTTACGATGCCAACTGCGCCAAGTGCCACGGCGCCGATGGGACCGGAAACACGGCCATTGGAAAGGCCGTGGGTGCCAAGGATTTGAACTCGGCCGAAGCCAAGAAGCTGACCGAGGCGGAAATTCATGCTCAGATTGAACAGGGCAAAGGCAACATGCCCCCGTTTGGCGGCGCCCTGAACAAGGCGCAGATCGACAGCCTGATTCCCATCGTTCGCGCCTTCGGCAAGAAACCGGCGGCGGCGAAGAAGTCAAGTTAGGTTCCTGAACGGACGGCCCGGAAAACGGCGGCCGTCATTCCGCAATAGTGGGACCCCCACGGACGGAGACCGCGCCGCCCGTGCGGTCGGATCGAGCGGCCAGCGCGCCGCTTCGCTTGAGGTGTGCCAATTTTCGGAATGAATGGTGAAGAAAGAAACTGAGAAAGGAGAGACGAGCATGAATCTTAAATTGCAACGACCCGGCAGAATGGTTCTAAGCGCATCTCTAGCACTGTTTGCGGGCTTTTTCCTTCAGGTGCCAAGCGCCTCAGCAGTCCCAAGTTACGCGAGGCAGACGGGTTATCCGTGCAAGGCTTGCCATTATATGCCGCCCGAATTGACGCCGCTGGGGCGCGCCTTCAAGCTGGCCGGCTATACGCTGGCGGGAAAGCCCACCGTAACGTCAAAAGGCACCAAGCGGGATAGCGGCTTGGACATCCTCGAGTCCTTCCCCCTTTCGGTGATATTCGATACCTCTTTGACGGCCACCAGAACTGTGCAGCCTGGCGCCCAAAACGGCAACTTCCAATTCCCGCAGGATGCTTCGCTCTTTCTGGCTGGCGCTTGGGCGCCCCACGTGGGCAGTTTCGTACAGGTGACGTATGACACCCAAGCCGACCATTTCAGCTGGGACAATACGGACATCCGGTATGCCAATTCCACGAAACTCTTCAAAAAGGATTTGGCCTACGGAATCACCCTGAACAACAACCCCACTGTGGAAGATCTGTGGAACAGCACGCCAGCTTGGGGTTTCCCATCGATCAGCAGCAGTTCGGCGCCCGGTCCTGATGCTGGGGCACTCATCAATGGAGGGCTCGCTCAGGATGTTGCAGGGCTCGGCGGATATGCGATGTGGAACAACCACCTCTATATTGCCGGAACGCTCTACCGATCGGAACATATCGGCGCTCCGCAGCCGAACACCGGGAGGGACGCCAGCGACGCACCGTTGTCGTTCAACATCCGAGGAGTGGCGCCGTATTGGCGCGTGGCGTGGCAGGAAACATCCAAGAATAACAATTTTGAAATTGGTAGTTACGGGATGCACGTAAAGTCGTACCCCGGCGCGATCGCGGGCCTTGATGATAGCTATACCGATTGGGCATTTGATTTTCAATATGATCGGACGATCCCTCAGTTTGGAGGAGATGTCGTTTCATTCCGGGGTACGTATATTCGCGAAAATTCTGCGTTGGTCGCCACCGGTGCCCTCACAACAGATCCACTGATTCGCCATCACCTCAATACGATACAGGCGAATGCGGAGTACCATTTCGGCAATAAATTATCCGGAACAATCGGATATTTCGACGTCGATGGAACGCCTGACCCAGTGTTATTTGCCAGCGCCAACGGCGATCCCCGAAGCAACGGATACATCGCGAACGTCTCGTGGTGGCCGGTGCAAAATATCGGGCTCACCTTTCAGTACACGGGATATTCGAGGTTCAACGGAGCCGCCACGAATTACGACGGTTCCGGGCGGAATGCCAGCTCGAATAACACTGCGTATCTGGTCGCGAGGTTTGTTTTCTGAGCGATTAGCGGTTTATTCCTCGATCTTCAGATCGGGGGAATTGAATGACCGGCCGGGATCGATGTCCCTTCCATCGACCCCGGCCGGAGCTTGTTTTGCGAGAGGAACGGTTCGTGCGCCGGGCGGGCGCACCGGACATCGGTTTCTTCCCTACACCCATGAAGGACATCCACCAATTATTTCAGGCGTTCGTCGCTCCGGCGATTTTTGTTTCCGCCGAGGGACTGTTGCTGCTGTCCCTCAACGTGCGGTTGATGGGCATCGTCAGCCGCCTGCGGTCGCACCTGCACAAGAAGCATGACGCCGCCCAGCAGGGCCGTTTTGCGGAGTCGGAGGCGTATGCGTCCCAGATCGCCTCGATCGAAGCGCGCGCGGAACTGATACGCCGCGGATTTGTGCTAACGCTGTACGGGCTGATCGGGACGACCGCCGCGTGCCTGTTGCTGGGGGCCGGGCTGTACTGGAACTGGGCGGAGGATGCGGCGGCCATCGTTTTCGTTCTGGCGATTCTCACCCTGCTGGGCGGAATGGTCTACTACGCGCGGGAAGTGCGCGTGGCGCTCAGTTCGGTGCGGGAGGAAGCGGCGGATTCGCGATTCATGGATTTGCAGGACCGCGGGGAGGGATGGGAGAGGGGAGAAACGCCCCGAGGAATGTAGAGTTTTCTCGGTTCACAGCACCAAGTGTGAATTTTGTCATTCTGAGCGAAGCGAAGAATCTCTCTTCGATTCAAGTCCAGGAAAAAACAAAGGATGAGAGATTCTTCGCTTCGCTCAGAATGACAACCTTCTGGGGTCTTTCTGCGTTTGTGAAGTCTGCCCTACTTTTCGGAATTTACTTCCGATGCTTCTTTCCCCATCTTCGCGGCGATGGCCGCGCGAATCTTCGGCAGCGCCGCGTGAGCGGCGGCTTCTCCCGCCGCAATCAACTCGGAAGTTTTCTCGAAATCATCCCAAAGAAAATCTTTCACCACCGGCTCGATGATGATGTCGGCTCGTGCCCGCCATTCCAGATCGGCATGGCGCTGCAAAATCGCGAATGAAAGCCCAATGACGTCCACGATGCTGGATGGCGTCCGGTTATTCGCGGCTTCCAGAAACACCGCGATCACCAGATCGGCGCCAATGCTGCGAGCCGCGTCCACTGGAACCGGCGCGGCAAGGAACCCATCCACCAGCATGCGGCCATCGATTTCCACCGGCACGAACATCCCGGGATACGCGCAGGACGCTCTCAGTGCCGGTCCCAACTGCCCGTGCGAGAAATAAACCGCTTCGCCCGTGGCCAAGTCGGTGGCGGCGATGGCCAGCGGAATCTTTAAGTCTTCAAATGTGCTGACGCCCAGAAATTTGCGCGGGTAGTGTTCCAATTTCTGGTTGGAGGCCAGGCCCAACCAGGACAATTTCCAGCTGCCAAAGTCTTTAAAACGCGTTGCGCGCGCCTGCTGCTCGATTTCGGCAACGGTGTGGCCGCTGGCATAGGAGATGGCCAGCAGGGCTCCCGCGCTCGTGCCGGTCAGAAGATCTACCGGGATGCCCTCTTCTTTGAAGACCCGCAAAACCCCCAGGTGGGCGATGCCGCGCGCGAAGCCTCCGCCGAGCGCGACGCCGATGCGCGGCCGCTCCTGCTGCGCCGGCGGGAGCGCCGCGGTCGGCTCGGCGTAGGCGAACTCGCGGACGCGCACCACAGCGTTCTGAAGCCAGTTCAGGACCTTCTTGGGATTGCTGTCGTCCATGATTGGATTAAGACTAGATTAAGTCTAATACGGATGCCTGGCGTTTGTCGTTGACCCCGGTTTGTCGCTTCTGTAACCTGCATGGGCACGTGAACCAATCCAGTTGATTTTATGATAGCCCGCGGAATTTGATACGCGGCTCGGGAACGCCAGCGAACTTCGGACACTCCCCATGGCCAAAAAATCGATCGAAAAAGTGGTGGTTCTGGGAGCAGGCACCATGGGCGCGCGAATCGCCGCGCATGTAGCCAATGCCGGCGTGTGGTGCGCGCTGCTGGACATCGCTCCGAAGGAGCTTTCCGCGGAGGAGCAAAAACGAGGATTGACGCTCGACCGGCCGGAAGTTCGCAACCGCATCGTTCGCGCCGGCCTGGCCGCCGCGGTGAAGGCCAAGCCCGCGGCGTTTTTCACGCGCGGCCTGGAAAACCGCATCGTCACCGGAAATTTTGAGGACGACCTGAAACTATGCGCGGAGGCGGACTGGATCATCGAAGTGGTCGCCGAGAATCTGGAAATCAAGCGCGCGCTGCTCGCGCGCGTCGCGCAGTTCCGCAAGCCGGGCACAATCGTCAGCACCAACACTTCCGGCCTGCCGGTTCGCAGCATTGCCGAGGGAATGTCCGAAGAGTGGCAGCAACACTGGGCGGGCACGCATTTTTTTAATCCGCCGCGCTACTTGAAGCTGGTCGAAATTATCCCCGGCGTGGCCTCGCTGCCTGAGGTGATCGCCACGCTGTCCGAATTCTGCGACCACAAACTCGGCAAGGGCGTGGTGGTGGCCAAGGACACGCCCAATTTCATCGGCAACCGCATCGGCACGTTCTCGATGCTGAACACGGTCCGCCTGATGAATGAAATGGGCATGACCTTTGAGGAAGTGGACGCCTGCACCGGTCCGGCGCTCGGATGGCCGAGATCGGCGACGTTTCGCCTCGCCGATATCGTCGGCATCGATGTGCTGCAGCATGTAATCCGGAATATCTACGAAAGCATTCCCGGCGACGAATCGCGCGAAATTTATCGCGTGCCTCCGCTGATCGACGAATTGGTGAAGCGCGGATGGGTCGGCGACAAGACCGGCAGCGGTTTTTACAAGCGTGTGAGAAAGTCCGGCGGCGAATCCGAAATTCTGACGCTCGATCCCGCGAAGATGGAATACCGCCCGCAACAGAAGGCGCGATTTGCTTCGGTTGAGGCCGGCAAAGCCATCGAGAGCACCCGCGAGCGGCTGCGCATGCTGGCGGGCCCGGCGCTCGAGGGCAAAGAGGGCGACAAGGCGCAGAAATTCATCTGGGGCGTTTTGTCCGGCATGTGCCTGTACGCTGCGCGGCGCGTGCCCGAAATCGCCGACTCGGTTGTCGATGTGGACCGCGCGATGCGCTGGGGATTTGCCTGGGAACTCGGGCCTTTTGAGGTGTGGGACGCCATCGGCGTCGAGCCTATGACCTGGCAACTGGAAAAAGAGGGCCAGGCAATTCCGCCGCTGGTCACCGCGCTGCTTTCTTCCGGCAAGAAATCCTTCTATCAATCGGCGCAAGGCGAGACGTCTTATTTCGATCTGGCCAGCAAGAATTACAAGCCGTTACCCGCATCCGGCGGCATCGTCCTTCTGAAATCGCTGAAAGATCGCGGGAAAGAAATCGAGAAAAATTCCGGCGCCAGCCTGATCGACCTCGGCGACGGCGTGGTGTGCTGCGAATTTCACGCCAAGATGAACGCCATCGGCGGCGATTTGCTTTCCATGATTCACAAGGGCCTGGCGCGGTTGCGCACCGATTTTGACGCCATGGTGATCGCCAATCAGGGAGAGAATTTTTCCGCCGGCGCGAATCTGATGCTGATCCTGATGACCGCGCAGGAACAGGAGTGGGACGATTTGCATCTCGCGGTGCGCCAGTTTCAGAACACCACTCTGGCCATCAAACATGCGCCCAAGCCGGTAGTGGTTGCGCCGCAGGGGCTGGCCCTCGGCGGCGGATGCGAAGTCGTGTTGCACGGTACGCGCGTGCATGCCGCGGCCGAGGCTTACATCGGCCTGGTGGAGACTGGCGTCGGGCTGATCCCGGCGGGCGGCGGCACGAAAGAAATGATCATTCGTGCGAATGAGCGCGCCGAAGGCGAGGAAGACCTCGACCTTTTTCACGCGCTGAAGCCGGTGTTTGAAAACATCGCCATGGCCAAGGTGTCGACTAGCGGCGAAGAGGCGCGCGAACTCGGCTACCTGCGCCGCGCCGACCTCGTGGCCATGAATCTGGACCGCCTGGTCGCGGACGCCAAGGAGACTGCGCTGGGCCTGGTGCGCAGCGAATGGCGGCAGACCGCGCCCGCGCCGACGGAACCGTCGATTCGCGTTCTCGGGCAGGAATTCAGCGCCGCCGCGAAGCTGGCGGTGTACATGATGCTGCGCGGCGAATACATATCGGAATACGATGCACTGGTGGCGCGCA
>DATGJQ010000100.1:0-3534 GCA_035295105.1 Candidatus Acidiferrales bacterium
GGCCGGCGCGCCTTTATCCTTCACAAAGAACACCAGGAACTTCGCGGGTTTCGTGCTGCTTGCATTCTTCGAGACTGTGTGGATGTCTTCCGGCGACTCGTAAAACGTCTGGCCAGGCCCCAGCGTCACTTCCTTCCCGCCTTTCACTTGCATCACCACCGAGCCCTCCAGGACAAAAACAAAGGTATGGGCGTTATGTCGGTGCTCGCTCGACGAGGCTCCCGGCGCGTACTCCACCGTTACCATCGATCCCTCTTTACCAGTCATACCTGTCAGGTCTTTTGCGATGAGGGGAGTGACTTTGGCTTCCTGAGCCAACGCTGGAGCAGCCAGAAGACAAAACATTCCGATCCAGGACTGTTTGCATCTTGCAATCCTCGGAGGACACCTGAAAACCGGCCATACGTGGACACTTCAAAACCGGCCAACGGAGCTGGACCAGGACAAGAGTATTTATAACCCACCGGTGGACGTTTCGGCAAACATTTTTTGCAAACGAGCGTGAGAAGCGGCGTATACTGGCGGGGCCTGGACGGAGGATATGGCAACGCGGGGACGCGACCCGAGCGCCGCTCCAGGGCCGGAATGGCGGGCGGCGGAAAGCCGCCTGTCCCGCGGCCATTCTGGCGGGAAAGCGATAAATCCCGGGAGCGCGAGGGCAGAGCCCTCGCAGTGAAGAAGTTCTTTTTCCTTACGAAGCCGGCGCGGTCTTGGTACGCCAGCTGCGCGGGCCGCACTTGAGCACATGGCCGTGATGCAGCAGGCGGTCGAGCATGGCGCTGACGGCGGCGACGTCGCCCAGCAGTTTGCCCCAGTCCTCGACCGGACGGTTGGAAGTGAGTAGCGTACTGAAGCGTTCATAGCGGCGCATGATGATTTCCAGCAGATCCTCGGCGGCGGTGTGCGGGAGCTTGCGCATGCCGAAGTCGTCGATGATGAGCAGCGGCACAGTGGCCACCGATTCCATATACTGTTTGCGCGTGCCGCCGGCGACCGCGTCGGCCAGTTCATCGAGCAGGATATGTGTTTCGCGATACAGCACTTTGTAGCCTTGCTGGATGGCGCACTGGCCGATGGCCTGCGCCAAGTGGCTCTTTCCAGTTCCGCCGGGGCCGAGAAACAAAGCGTCTTCGCGCTTGTTGATGAAGGCGGCGGTGGCCAGATCGAACACCAGACTGCGATTCATTTTCGGATTGAAGGTGAAGTCAAAGTTATCCAGAGTCCGGTCGGCATCGCGAAAGGCGGCCTGTTTACGGCGGCGTTGGAGTAAACGGTCGGTGCGTAGAGTGAGTTCGTCGGAAACCAGACACGCGATCAAGTCGATGGGGGCCATGGCTTCGGCTTGGGCCTGACGCAAGCGGGTTTCGAGCACCGCGGCCATGCCGCCCAGGCGCAGTTGGCGCAACGCGCGGTCGACTTCGATGAGGTTCATGATGGATTCTCCTGTTTTGAGTTTTGGGTTCGGCTTTCGATGAGATCGCGATAGAGCGTGAGCTGGCGGATCAGCGGATCGACCTGGCGCAGACTCAGCGGCAGTTGCGGGTTGTGTTCCAGGTAGCGGCGCACGAAGTGGTAATGGCTCGCTCTGGTTTCCAGCCCCAGGGCGCAAGCCTCATCGGTGGAAGCGCCGCCGTACTTCTTGGTCAGGTTCAGGACGCCGAGGATGCGGCGCACCGCTTCTTCGCCCAGGCTTTGATGCATGGCCCGGCACAACGCACCAATGTGCGGTCCGGCGATTTCGGCGCGGCGGAGTAGCTGTTGCGTGCTCAACGGTGTTCGTGTGGGTCGATCTTGCTCTTGAATGCGGTGGCGTCCGCGCTGTTGCCGCAAGTGCTCGCGCAGCAGTAGCCCGCTGAGCGGATCGATCAGCCGCACGTGGGTGGCATTCCACTGCACCTGAACCCGGCGTCCGATCCAGCCCGGAGGCGCGCCATAGTAGGCAGCCTCCACTTCGACGCAGCCGTCCAGATGCACGGTACGCTCGCCGTATTGGTAGTAGCGAAACGGTTCTAGCGGCAGTGGCAGCAGCGCCGGTTTCTCTTCCGCGAACATGGCCGCGACTTGCCGTTTGGTCGTACCGTGAATCCGCGTGTCGGCCCAACGCTCCTCCCAGTGATCCAGATACGCTTGCGCTTGTTCCAAGCTCTCGAAGCGCTGACCCTTCAACGGCGTTTTCTGCGCGTGGCCGACTCCAGATTCGACCTTGCCTTTTCGGTCCGGATCGCGCACCCGGCACGGCAAAGCGACTGCGCCGTAATGCTTCAACACGTCGCGGTAGAGCGGATTAAGCGTGGCATCGTAAATGTCGGGCGTGATCACGCCTTCGCGGAGATTATCCAGCACCACCACGCGAGTCACGCCACCCAATCGGCGAAACGCCTTCTCGTGCAACTCAGCCCAGACACGCGAGCTGGAGCGGAACGCTAGGAGTCGAACCGATTTTCGGCTGTGCCCAAGGGTCAGCACGAACAGCCGCGTGCGCCGGTACTTGCCGCTCTGCGGATCGCGCACCATGGGGCCGGTGCCATAGTCCACCTGCGCCTCTTCGCCCGGAGCGGTTTCAATCACCACGCGGGCTTCGGGCGCGGGAGATCCGCACAGCTTCCGCACGAAGCGCTTCACGCTGGCATATCGCCCGGGGAAACCGTGGCTGTCCACAAGATCCTGCCAGATCGCCATCGCGTTGCGACCCTTTGCCAGTTCGGCTTCAACAACCTCCCGGTAGGGTTCGCAGGCGCTCGCCGAGGGGCTCCGGCTTGGTTGCCGAGGCGGTTTTTCGGCCTCAGAGTCGGTGGACACCTCTATGGCCGGTTTTGCCGTGTTCCGTCCCCACCCACCTGGCGGACGTACCGCGATTCCTGCAGCCCGGAGATATGCTCCGGCGGTTTCGCGGCGAATATGCGCCGCTTTTTCGATGCGCCGCAACGACCAGCCCAGCCGCCCCAGCGCGATGACTTGCTGTTTCTTTTCTTCGCTCAAGACATTGCTCACCTGACGGAGCGTAACTCCCCGTCAGTTCAATGTCCCGTTTCAACTATCTCGTTGGCCGGTTTTCACGTGTCCACGCATGGCCGGTTTTGGGTGTCCCCCAAGGGCAATGTTCATTAGTTCCTTCCCTCGTCCGACTGTGCAGTGTCGGTGGATACTCGCCCATGCAGTGGGAATATAGCGTACAAGAAATTGTTCCCGTGCCTGTCGCGCGCCATTTCTTCATTATCGGCCAGTGCAACGGTGGCCGCCGCGCGTCCGGAACGGGCTGCGCGTAGGGGGTTCGCAATTGTTCTTTTCTCGCTCCATGCCTCGTGCTGCCACTCTCACGCCGTTGGATGAAAATTAGGGCCGCGCCATCAGGTCGACGTTTTTGGAACTCGCGGCTGAAACCTGATCCGGCAGATTGCAGTCCCAACCGCTTTATTCTGACTCGTCCCTTGGCTGTAATCCTTCGCGGTAGGCGTAGGAGCGAAACAATGTACGGCAGGACCTGTCTTTAGGCGCGGGAGGCAAGTCGAGCCGCTTACTTCTTCTTGGCCGTCG
>DATGJQ010000101.1:0-41060 GCA_035295105.1 Candidatus Acidiferrales bacterium
GGGTGCAGCTTCGCAGAACCCGCCGCCGGCTTTCCGCTATCGAGCTCGGCCTGCGTCACCAGGCCAAACTTGATCGCGAGTTCGAGCATCCCTTTCAGCCAGATTTCGTAATAGCTCATGCGCAAGTATTCGGCGGGAGGAATCAGCTCGCGCTGGTGGCGCAACGCGTCCAGATTCCACTTACGCCACGCCGACATGGAGCGCGTGATCGCAAACACACGCCCTTCCCAAGGATGATGAAACACGGGCTCGTTTTTTTCCTCGCGGACTGGGCCCATGTCCTGCATCCCGCCCATGTCGTGAATGCCGTTCATGCCGCGCCGCCTTCTTTTCGCGGCGGCACTTTGGCAACGCCGATCATCGCGTCTCGCGTGACCAGCGCGGCCAGTTCATCCTCGCTCAGCCGCTCGGTGCCGGATGGACGTTCGGGAAGAACCAGGTAACGCAGCTCGGCCGTGCTGTCCCACACGCGCACTTCCACATCTTCGGGCAGCTCCAGGCCGAATTCACGCAGCACACCGCGCGGGTCGATCACCGAGCGCGAACGATAGGGCGCGGACTTGTACCACACGGGCGGCAAGCCGAGCACCGGCCACGGGTAGCAGGAGCACAGCGTGCACACCACCATGTTGTGAACCGCGGGCGTGTTCTCCACCACCACCATGTGCTCGCCCTGCTGGCCGCCGTAGCCGAGTTCGGCAATGGCCTTGTCGGAATCCGTCAAAAGCCGCATCTTGTAGGCAGAATCGTTCCACGCTTTGGCCACCACGCGCGCGCCATTGCGAGGGCCGATCTTGTGCTCATAGGTATCGATGAGCGCGTCCAGCGCGGCGCGATCCACCAAACCTTTTTCAACCAGCAGGGATTCCAGTGACTTCACTCGCAGCGCCAGGTCGGAAGGAACCACCTGGTGGGAGTGGCCATGACTGTGTTCATGCTCCTGCGCGTGCGCGGACAGTTCGCCAGCAGCCGCGGCACCCGCAGCAGTGGCGGCAGTAGCCAGAAAATCTCGCCGCGTCGATTTCATGGGCAGCTCCTTCTGTGTTTTTGCTCTGTGTCATTCTGAGCGAAGCGAAGAATCTCTCTTCGATTCAAGCTAAGAGAAGAACCACAGAGGGATACTTCGCTTCGCTCAGAATGACACCGTTCTTAGTTTTTTTGCAGCGGCTTCAGCCTGTCCGTCGTATAGGATTGCCGTCCTACGAGGCCGGCGCGCGATTCCACAACGGCAGCAGCGAACGCCGGCGCAGCCACGAGCCCAGCCGCTCAAAAAATCCCTTGCGCAATGCGACTTCCACAAAATTGAGAATGAGAGCCAGAATCAGCCAGTAAGGCCACAACGGCTGGCGCTCGCGCACCATGGCGCCTTTGTCGTTCAACAGTTGCTCGATCGAGGGATGCAGGCGCCCGCCGGTTACGCGGCTGATTTCGCCGAGCAGCGCCGTGTTGACGGCCTGCGGCTTGGTCTCTTCCGTCTCACGATAAAAGCCGGCCTCGGGCAGAACCATCTCCGAGTTTCCCGAAACGATGCGATAGAGGCCGCCCTGATCGGCCGGGATACGCGCCTCGTAGTGGCCCGGCGCGGTTTCTTCGAGCGGCAGCGTGCGTGGTTCCGCGCCTTGCGATTCGACGATGATGTGCGGCGGAGCCGCGCTCGGCAGCGTGTCGGCGGCGGGATTGTCGGCGTTCGCCAGAACGTCGTAGTACACGACCGATTCGCCTTCCTGGTTGCCCGGACGCACGCCGGCGCGAATGGTGCGGTCGCGGTGCGAAACGTCGCGCACCATCTGCGGCCATAGCGTGCCGAAGGCATCCCAGCGCACCCACGGCGCGGCCCAGCGGCTCTTGGCGTCAGACATGAACGCAATCACGCGTCCCAGTCCGTAGTGCCATCTGACCAGCAGCGGCTTTTTTTCGTCCACCCGTAAAATCACCTCGGAGCCGTCCTTGGCCTGGGCCTGCACGAATCCGCGGAGTCGCGGAGCTTTTGCGAAGTCAATGCCGTCGGTAAATTCCACCGGGCGCACGCGAACGGCGCGCACTGGGCGCTCCTGGATGGCGAGGTCCTCGGTCGACTTCACCTCGGCGTTGATGATCTGCGGAATGCTTTCGGGATTTTCGACGAAGTGCGATTTGCCTTTGGTCTTGCGCGCCAGCTCATCCAGCAGATCGCGATTGATGTAATCGCCCACGCCGATGGTGGAAATGGTTACGTGCTTGGCCAGGGCGTCGCGCTCCAGCCTCGGGAAATCTTCCTGCGTTCCGGGAGTGGAAACGCCGTCCGTGAGCAGGATGACGTGCTTGTGCGTGGCCTTCTCATTCACGATGGCTTGAAATCCGGCGTCAACCGCCTGGTAGATCTTGGTGCCGCCATTCGCAGTGATCTGGCTGATCAGGTTGCTCTTGTCTTCCAGCGAACCCGCCGGCCCCATGGGGATGACCCAGTTAAAAGTTTCGTCAAAGGAAATCACGCCGATCATGTCGATCGGGCGCAGCGTGCGGATGCTGGCGCGCGCGGCGTCGCGGGCCATTTCGATTTTCGGCCCGCTCATGCTGCCGGATTTGTCGAGCACCAGAACGACGGCGGTCGGTTTTTCCGGCGGCGGTTCGGCGCGCACGGGCAGCATTTTCTCGAAGGGAGTCTTGGGTTCTTCGGGCAGCTTGGCGTTGCTGTCACCGGCGATAAAAATCAGCCCGCCGCCCCCGTACACGTACCGCTCCAGCGCCTGATCTTCGTCCGCGGCAAGATCGTGATCGGGATAGTTATCGAGCAGCACCGCGTCCCAGTCGCGCCCCTGCCGGTTGACCGGGAACGCCGCGACTTTTTCCACATCGACATCGGCCTGCTTCAGCGTGTCCAGCAATGGCGCCGAAGTTTCGTTTCCCCCCGACACGTAAAGAATATGCGGCCGGCGCACGGTGATCGCCCGGGAAACCAGCACCTGGTCGGCGCTTTCACTGGAAATATGCACTTCGAGGAGATTGACTCCGCTGTGCGACACCCGCGCTTCCAGATCCACGGCATTGCTGCCCGTCACCAGATCCGCCGCGGTGGACGCGATTTCCTGGCCCTCGGAGGCCATCCACACGCGCGCC
This sequence comes from Candidatus Acidiferrales bacterium, assembly GCA_035295105.1. Lineage (GTDB taxonomy): Bacteria > Acidobacteriota > Terriglobia > Acidiferrales > UBA7541 > Palsa-360. Next base: position 3,097 of record DATGJQ010000101.1, read on the forward strand.
TTCATCGCGCTGCCGCTCGACAAATGCAGCGTCATCGGGAAGCGCTCTCCCGAAAAAACATCCTGCGGCGACGAGACGCTCTCCACTTGCACGGGCAGCGGCGCAGTCCCGCCGGCCGGCGCGGTAAATATGGCGACGCCGCTTTCCCGTGCGCGCAAGGCCTGGGTCAGCGCGTGGCCGCGATTCTCGTTGCCGTCGCTGATCAGCAGGACGCGGCGCTGCCCCTGCGAAGGAAACGTGCTGAGCGCCAGTTGCAGCGCCTCTTCCACGTTCGTCGCCATTCCCTCTTTCGGATCAACACCCTGCGGAATATTCACCTGGTCGGCCTGTGCCGGAACGGCGCGCAGCTTGGGATGTTCGGCAAACGTGATCAGCCGCAGATCGGCGCCGGAATTCTTGCGCACCAGGTCGCGCAGCATGGCCTCGCCGCGCTGCAACGATTCGCGCGGCATGCTCGCGGAAGTATCCATCAGCACCGTGACCGCCAGCTTTTCCACGCGCAGCGGCGCCCAGGGACCGGCCAGCGCGACCACCAGCGCGGTGAATGCCGCGCACTTCAGCGCCAGGCACGCTTCCGAACTGCCGGGCATTCTTCGCATCCAGATCCACAGGACGGGAAGCAGCCCAATCAGCAGCAGGAAAATGGGTTGATCCAAAGTCACTCGGCTCACCTACCAACAAAATTCGAATTCCGGAATTCCGTTTGCTCGCGCGATTCCGCATCGTGATCCAATACCAACTCTGACTCGCTCAGCGGTTGTTCGACGGACGCGTCATGCACTTCCGCCACGCGTTGCCGTTCCCGCGCCGCGTAATACAACCACCACTCCAGCCATAGCGCCACCATGGCCAGCAGTACCAGCCAGCGCCACATGTCCCAGGTCGCGGGCGGTAGCGGCTCGCGCTCAACGTCCGCAGATTCCGCGGCGGTCAACTGCACGCGCTGCGCCGGCAGCACCGGAGGATTCAAAGCGACACTCGTTTCGCCGCCCGGCGCGATGATCCGGTACAATCCGGTTTCCAGGGCCAGCAGATGAACGTCCGCGCCCTTGCGCGCAAACGGCACATCTTTTCCTGACGGCGAAACAATTTTCGTCGCTGGGCCGGGAAGATCGACCTCGCCCGCGGAAAGAGAATCCGCAACTTCGTCGACGGAATGGGTCATCCACTCGACGCTTCCCGCCATCAACAACGGAAACGCCGACTCCAGCGGAAAATTGGAGTCGTGCGGATTGAATCCGACGATGAGCGTCCTGTGCCCGTCGCGTTCGCGCGCCAGAATCAGGGGCGCCGGCGGGTCACCCTCGGCCGAAGCCAGAACCGTGTCGCCAGGCTCCACTTTGAGCGCCGCGGGATTGCGAACGCTGATATCCCGCGTGCGTACCCAGCGCGTCACGGGATGCTGCAGATTCCAGCCCACCACGCGCAACGGCTTGGATCCGGCGACCTGCGGGCCGCTCAGGAACCAGATGGAATCGGACGATTCCTGCGCGGGCGGGCTCGTGCCCTGATAAATCGCGATGTCCGGCGAAGCGCTGCCGCTCAGGTCTGGAGGAAAAACCTGCGCCTGAACGTACGGATTGCTCGACAGCACACTGAGCAAGTCCGTGGTAAACGGGGCCGCGCCGCTGGCAAATACGGCGACGCGCACGGTGCGGAATGTCGGAAGGTTGACCATGGCGCGATCGTCCGCGCCCAGCGCGTCGGAGGGGCTCAGTTCCGCCTGCAACATCCCGCCTTTGTCCCAGGTGAAATCATCCTGCGCGTTCACCAGCGCATCCGGAGCCAGCGAAAGTTTGCGCTGGCCGAGCGGCTGGCCGTTGACGGAAAAGGCCAGCACCACATCCGATTTTTCCTTGCCGTAATTTTTCAGCTGCGTGAGCAGGCGCCAGCGATCCGGCTGAGCAGCGTCACGCCGCAGCGAAAGCCGCGTGATCCCGCGATTCTGTACGGAGTCCCAGTCTCCCACCAGGCGCATCAGAAATTGCGGCTGGACGGCACTGCTGTCCGGAGATTCAACATCGGCGCGAAACTGGTCCAGCGAGCGCGCTTGCTGCGCGTCAACGAGTCCCGGACCAACGTAAACCAGCAGGCCTCGGCGCGTGCCTCCGAGCGCTGCTCGGCCCACATCGAGAGCCCGCGGGAGGTCTGCCGCGACGCTGGACGGCTGAACATTCAGAATCGCGCGGCGCAGCGCGGCGCGGTCGGTAGTAAAGGGAAGAACGGGCGGAGCATCGGCCTCGGCGCGAAGCAGCAGCACGCGGTCCGCGAGCGGGAGCGAATCGAGAACGCGCGTAGCTTCTGTGCGCTCGGTGTCAATCCACGCGGGCTGGCCCGAGGGATGCGCCTGTGACCAGATCGACGTGTCCAGAATCATCGCCACGCTGCGGCCCTCGTACGCCGTGCCCCACCTTGGATTCGCCAGGGCCAGAATTACCAGCAGCAGAAAAACGATCTGCGCCAGGAATGCCCAGGGCTCGCGCAATTTCCTGCGCCGCGGCTGAGAAACCGGCTGCACGCTGGCCCAGAATCGCAGCGTGGAAACTCTTCGCCGCTGCGGGCGGCGATGATGCAGGTACAGCCACAGCGCCGCGGCGGCCAGCCCGGACCATGCCAGGATAATTTCCATCGGGCTGAGCGCCAGCCAGTTCATGCCAGCACCTGCCCGCTGCGCAAACTGCGCAGGACGAATTCCTGGTAGGAGATGTTGGTCACCGCGCGAGCGTAACGGCCGCCGTTGCGAATGGCCAGGCGGCGCAGGCGCGCGGAAAATTCCTGGAAGCGGCGCTCATAGAGCGCAGTGCTTTGCGGCGAACACTCCACGGTGCGATGCGCGCCGGTCTCGGCGTCCTCCAGAATCATTTCGCCGGCGGCCAGGGGATGCTGCTCCTCGGCGCTGTGCACCTGCAGCAAAACGAAATCGTGGCCCGCGGAGCGGAGCATTTCCACGGCGCGCTCGCTGCCCTGTTCATCGAAGAAATCGGATATCAGGATGGCGATTCCGCGCGTCGAAAAATTCCCCATGAACTCCTTCACCGAGGCGAAGAGATCCGTCGTGCCTCCGCAGGCCTGTTCGCTGAGGAATTGCAGAACCGGCCACAGCCGGTCGCGCCCTCCGGAAACCACCAGCGGCTTGTGCAGCCGGTCGGCAAACGGAATCACCGCAGTGGTATCGAGGTGCAGCAGCGCGAGGTAGGCAAAGGTGGCCGCGAGGCGCTGCGCGTATAGAAATTTCGATTCGCCTTCGTCGCCAAAATCCATGGATTCGCTGCGATCCAGCAAAATACGCACGGGAATGTGCTGCTCGGTTTCGTAAATTTTCAGGAACAGTTTTCCGAGCCGCAGGTACGCGCTCCAGTCCAGCGATCGCGGGTCATCGCCGAAGCTGTAGCGGCGGTAATCGGCGAATTCCATGCCCGGCCCACGCGTTCGCGAGCGGTGTTCGGGGCCGACCGCTCCGGACAAATTCGTGCGGCACAGCAGCGTGACCTGCTCCAGTGTCTTGAGGAATTCGCGATCCAGCAACAGAGGAGAAGCTGTAGCCATGAGTCCGGGTAGGACAGGCTTCAGCCTGTCTGGTTTAGATTTTCGCTGCCGCAGCATTAAAACCAGACAGGCTGAAGCCTGTCCTACTACTACCTCACTTCGCGCTGACTTTGCCGGCGATCTCTTCCAGCAAGTCGTCGGGCGAGCGTCCATCCGCCTGAGCTTCAAAATTCAAAATGATGCGGTGGCGCAAGGAAGGAAGCATCAGCGCGCGAATGTCGTCCATGCTCACGTTGTAACGGCCGTCGAGCAGCGCGCGAACCTTCCCGCCAAGGATCAGCGTTTGCGCTCCGCGCGGCGAACTTCCGTAACGGATGTACTTGCTGGCCAGAAGATTTTCGCGATTCTCGGGATGCGTGGCCAGCGTCAGCTTCACCACGAATTCCTGCACGTGTGGCGCGACCGGCACGGCGCGCACCACTTTGCGCATCTCCAGAATCTGCGCCCCGTTGACCACCGGAGAAACCATGGCGGCCGATCCCTGCGTGGTGCGGTCGAGGATGTCGTGCAAGTCCTCACGCCCGGGATAGGGCACGCGCAGCTTGAAGAGAAAGCGGTCGAGCTGCGCTTCCGGCAGCGGGTAGGTGCCTTCCATCTCCAGCGGGTTCTGCGTGGCCATTACGAAAAAGGGCTCTTCCAGAAGGTGCGAAGTGTGCGCGACGGTGACTTGCTTCTCCTGCATGGCCTCCAGCAGCGCCGACTGCGTCTTGGGCGTCGCTCGATTGATTTCGTCCGCCAGCAGCAGGTTGGTAAAAATCGGGCCGGGTTGAAACCCCAGCGATTTCCGGCCGTCGCCGTTTTCCTGCACCACGGAAGTGCCGATTACGTCGGCGGGCATCAAGTCCGGAGTGAACTGGATGCGCGAATATTTCTGCGCCACAGCCTGCGCCAGCGTGCGCACCAGCATGGTCTTGCCCAGGCCCGGGGCGCCCTCCAGCAGCACGTGCCCCCCGGCCAGCAAGGCGATGAGCACACCCTCGACCACTTCCTGCTGGCCCACGATGGCTTTGGAAATTTCTCCGCGGACCTCGGCCATTTTTTCGGCGAGGAACTCCGCTTGTTGGCCCAGGGGCTGCCCGCCGGTCTGGCCTTCTGTTCCCACCGAACTAGTCATGAGCCCATCCTTGTCCTGGCCCGCTCCCCGGGGCAATGCAGGGAAACAGGGAACGTCCGATGCCCTGTAACCGGCATGAAGTATGCCCGGGATTCTAACTCAATGTTTGCCGTTATCGGCGTGTTCAAAATAACGCTGCACGTAAAAGCGGTAGCGCGCCGGAATATTTTCCTGCTCCGCGCCGTTGGTCACGGCATCCTGCTTGGCGGTTGCGCCGCTGTTGGCCATCTGCGCCGTGCCGGTTTCGGTCGCCACTTTCATGCGCGTTTGTTCCTTGAATCCGCTGGCTTCGAGCGCCACGCGGTCCGGAACGGCGTTCACCGGATGCATTTCCTGATTTTTTTGCAGTTCCTTGGAGCCCTGCTGGCTCCCGGCGCCCTCGCTGGCGGTCTGCGAAGCCTTCTGCTTGGCGTCCGAATTTCCGCGCGAATCGCCGCGCTTGTCGCTCTGCGTCGCGCCCGGCTGCTGCGAATTCCCGGACTGCGGCGCGCCCTGCCCGTTCGGCTGTTGCTGCGGGCGGCCGTTCGATTGCTGATTGGGCGAATTCGACATCATGTTTTTCATCGCCTGCATCAGGGACTGCCCGAGCGATTGCCGGCCGTCCGGCCCCTGCTGTTCCGATGGCTGCTGCGCTTTTCCGTCGGAATTGTCGCCGGCATTCTGATCCTGCTGAGCCTGCGAATTGTTCTCCTGCGGCCGCCCATCGCCCGAGGGATTGCCCTGCTGGTCGCCAGGCGCCTGCAGTTGATCCTGCTGGTCGCTGTCCGCTTCGGATTGGTCGTTCTGCTGTTCCGCGGCGGCGCTTTTGTCGTCGGCTTTCCAGAGGTCCTCGGTGTTGGAGGCGGCATCGTTGCGCTGGGTTTCCTCACCGCTGACATCCGTCTTGGTCGATACCAGGGCCATCGTCCTCTGCAAATCCTTCTCCATGGCGTGAACGATGGGAGAAAAAATCGATTGCACCAGCTGCGAGTGCGCCGTGCTTTGCAAAAGCGAAATGAGCGGAGGCTGGTGGTGCACGCGATACGCGAACAATCCCGCAGCGATCACGCACAGGATCGCCGCGCGCCGCAAATTTCGCGGCATCTGCATGGGAAACAATCCCCGGGGATCGATTTTCGCCAGACGCGCGAGGGCATCGCTGCGCTGCTCACCGATCATTCCGTCCGGCGCGGGGTTCTGAATGTCGCCCAGATAGATCGCGGTGGAGATTCGGTCCCGCAATCCGGCGGCGAGATCCAGGCGTTGCGCCGTCTCATAATTAGAGGGCCGGTTGCGCCACGTCCAGTACACAATCGCTGCCACGCCTGCCGCCGCAATCGCGGCGACGAAAAGGACCGTGCCTGCCAGCCTGGAGCTGACCAACGCCAGCGCCGTGAGCGCCACCAGTATCCACAGGAGCCAAGTCGTCCAGCTGCTCAGAAGTCTATTGGTTAGAATCCGATGGCGGAGACGATGCAGAGTACCGATGGATCCCTGAAGGTCAGAGGCGACCGTTCGCCGGTCAAACTCCCGTGCGAGAGAAACTTGCTCGGCATTCCATCCGGCCTGGATACGGGTGCGTGTACGGTGCAGAAACTCCCTCAGCGCAGAGAAGCGGGCACTCCTGGAAACTTCTCCAGGCACGTGCACTTCGTTTTTCTGGCGAAGAAGCAAAGGCAGCCTCCCCAGAGGTTGGCCAGGGCGATTACTACTACAAATCTACCCCAAGATTCCCGCTTTCCATACTAAATCCGTGATGAACCTGGATCGAACTGGGTGATGGGTATCATTTCCAAACCTAATCGGCAAGCGGAACGGACGCGGACGAGTCCCAGTTCACTTAGATGCCGGTTTCCATGGGAAGGTGGTGCAAAACAGAGGACTTGTTCGAACGAGGACGCACACGAACCGACCGCAGCGCATCGCGCGATGGCGGCCGCTGCTACGCCTTTCGAATCGAGCACCTCGAATCGAGGATTCTGTATCGATGGAGCGCGGCTCTGTAGCCTAGCTTAGTATCGGAAATGCGTACGCCGGAGGAGCGGAGCCAGGATGGGGCGTTCCACCGAGTGAGATTTCGGCCTCCGGCACAGCAAGATTTTCGTAGGGCCGCCCACCGAGACGGATTGACGAAACGGCCAGGCCCAGCCTGCGCTCATCCGGCGCGCCATAACGCTGCTTTGGGCTGAACGTGGGAGAAAGGATCGTCAGGCGATGGAGCGTATTGCGGCGCAGTTGCACCGGGATGTCCGCGTGCACCATTTGCTCCTCGCGGCCTTGAAACTCGTGCGAATGCTCGAGAGAAAACTTCTTGGTGGCTGGATCGTAGGAGCTTATGAGCAATTGAAATTGGGTGTCGGTGGGAAAGGACGAGCGGAACTGGATCTCCAGAACCATGGATTCGATTCGCGTGTAAAAGTAGGATTTGGCGCTGCCGGCGGTCCAGCGCCCGCCGACTCCAAAAAGATATCTCTCGAAAATATGCCAGCCGAAGCCGAATTTATCGACGGCCTGCCAGTCGTCGCGGATCGGCTGAGTATCGAGGATCATGGTGTTGCCGGCGCAGCGGCGGCAAATGCGGGAGGTGGCGCAGTTCTCCACGATTTCCTTCCGGCGCGGTGAATCGAACGCCGTTCGCAGGTCCATCGTCGCCATATTGCCGATGTCCATTTCACCTTCAACGTCCTGGCAGCAAAGCGTGTAGGTGCCGTCCGACAAAATTCCGAAGGCCAGCGCACCGACGCAGGTGAACGGTTCGGTGCGCTCTTCATGAAATACGAAGCGGCCCGGCTGCGCGTGCCGCTGCACAAATTTCTCGTGATAGGCCCACATGCCAAAACCTTTGCGCCGCACCACCACTCCCGGCGCGAACATCCATCCGGAAACTTGATTTTCCAGCCGCCATTCCGGAAGTTCCTCCGCGCGGAAGACCAATTCGCCGCGCTGAATTAAATCCGCATGCTTGCGGTTCACCTCTTCCATCCCCTCGGCGAACAATTGCGGATATTCGCGGGCGATCTTGGCGCCCAGTCGGGCGAAGCGTTCGGAGCACACCTCCCAGCCCTGCTGGTATTCTTCCGGGTCCTTGTACATGGTCCACAGCCGCGAGCCGCCGTCGTTCTGCATCAGATTCTCAATCAATTCGCTGGAGAGATAAATTTCCACGCTGATCTTGCTGCCGGCGCGGAATTTCGCTTCCACGGCGTTGCACACCAGTTCGAGATATTCGCGGAAGCTGGCGATTTTCTTGTAGCCGCGCTCGGCGAAGGATTTGTCCGTGGGGGTGTGCAGGTTGAGGTTCAAATCCACGTTGCTGAATTGAAACAGCTTCTTCAGCCGCTCTTCCGTGAGCAGCGTGATGTTGGTGATCAACGCGGCTTCCACTCCGTATTCCTCGCACAGCGCGATGTAATCGAACAGCTTCTTGTTCAGGAACGGTTCACCGAGCACGTTGAACATGATGGGGATTCCCGGTGCGAGATCGCGCGCTGAGCGGATCAGCTGCACCGCTTGCTCGTCACTGACGTGCCCTTTTTTCCTGACCAGGTCGTCCGATGGGCAAAATGTGCAGTGCATGTTGCAGTGGGAAGTGACTTCGAGCATCAGCAGGCGGGTTTCAATCATCAGGCGCGCTCGCAATCTGAACAAAGGTGGGCACGGAAGAATTGCCATCGGCTGCTTCTTCGTGCGGATCCACCGTGTTGTCCAAAAGGTTTATCGGCTAAATGAAACTTGGGCTTTATGCGCGTGGATGCCGATGTAGCGGAAGAGCAACCGCGTTTCAGGGCGACACTGGCACGGATTGTGAAGGCGCAGGCTGCTGCAAGTGGTACGCGAGGTGCTGGACAAGATGCCGGATGGAAGACGCCGCAGTTCTTGACCGGGCGTTCGTGCACCCGGGCATTTCGCGCTCGACGAAGAAGGAAACTATTTATGGCTGCCAAGACCCAATACGATTACGCGATTTACTTATTCCAGATGGGATTTTACGAGGACGCCGTCAGCCATCTCGACGAGGTCCTGCACGAGGAAGAGACGGCCGAACGTTGGAGCGACTGGGCCACCGCGCACTTCGCCCTTAGCCATTTCACCGAGGCGGAACGAGGTTTTCGCCGCGCGCTGCAGTTGAATCCCGACCTGCCGGACGCCGCGGTAAACTTCGGCACCATGCTGGCAAGTCTGCATCGGTGGCAGGAAGCGATCGACACGCTGGAGAGAAGCCTGCCGCACCTTGAGCCTGTGCCTCGCGCCGCCGTCAGCGCTCTCGCTGGCCAGTGCCGGGAGCAGCTGGGCCTCGCGGCTCAGGCTTCCGACAAGGCCTGACCGCGTTACGGACCGCGCTGCGTCAAAGCAAGGCGATCACTTCGATCTCCACGCGAACATTTCGCGGCAGCTTGGAAGCTTCGATGGTTGAGCGGGCCGGAGGATCCGCCTCAAAGTAGCGCCCGTACACTTCGTTCATTGCCGCAAAATCGTTCATGTCGGCCAGAAATACGGTGGCCTTTACGACTCGATCCAGCGCCGTGCCCGCCGCCTCCAGAATTCCTTTCACGTTCTCCAGAACCCGCTCGGTCTGCACCGAGGCGGTCGTCCCCACCACTTGCTGTGTTTTTGGATCCAGCGCGATTTGCCCGGACACAAATAGAAAACCATTGGCGCGCACCGCCTGCGAATAGGGACCGATGGCTTTTGGCGCCCGGTCTGTTGCTATCTTGTCGATCACGAAGTCCTCCTCTTTATTTTTGGAAACAGAAATACATTTTAGTCGAACCGGTGCTATCGGAAGGGGTGTGATGCAGGCCTGGTGAACTCCACGCGCCTTGCGTCAGTTGCGCGGACCCGCGTTCGCGGGCTGGTACCGGGCGCGAAATTCATCGGGAATGCCCGGCTCAACGAGCCAGGCGCGAAACATTTGGGCCAGGTCGCGTCCCGATGTGGATTCCGCCGCAGCGCGAAGCTCTTCGTAGCCTGTATCACTTCCGGCGCGGTCGTGAATGATATCGCGGAACGCGGTGCGCAGATAGTCATGGCCGCACAAATCTTCGAGGGCAACAATAAAAAAGGCCGCACGGTAGCCCGTCGAAATGCGCTCCGCACGCGAGTATCCTACGGGCGGCTCCATCAGGCGCTGGTCCGGCGCAACGGCGCGGGCTTGGTCGTAGCGCTCGATGAGCGACTCGATCATGGCCCGCCGCTGGTCCGGGCCTCGGCCCTCGGCGGCGATCACCAGTCCGAACAAGCCCACGCCGCGACCCATCAGAATCTGCGCCTCCGGGCGCGGGCGGACGCGCCAGCCAAACCAGGTGCGCGCGAGCTCATATTCCGCGAGCTGCAGCACTGATTCATTCGCGACGCCGAGGCGCAAAGCCCTGGCATCGAGCAGCACGCCTTCGGGAAACGAAGCGCCTCCGAAATCGTCCTGCGTGCCGAGTTCGGCGGGCAATTCGACCGGGGCCTCGGCGATTCGCACCGCGGTTTTTCCGTTCTCCGTCTGGCCAAAAAATTCGGCGAGGGTTTTCATGGATGCCGACAGGCGATCAGCCGCTGTCTGCGCCGCGGACCCGTCGATCGAAGCGTACGTCCAGAACTGCACGCCGCCCTGCCGCGACGTTACGATTTTTTCCTGGTAGCGGCCCGCCACGATGTAGGTCAGAAGACCCTTGTCCGGTGTGAGCAGGAACTGACGGACGATTTGCGTGCCCTGCTGGCGGGGCTTCAGCGGCTTTCCCGCTGCGAGCACGCGAAAATCCTGCGGGGCGGTGACTTTCAGGACTTCTTTCGCGGGAAATGTTCCTCCCACCGCAAAGACCCCGCTGGGAGTCTGCCACAGCGGAAGCGCGGTCTCGTCGGCGACAAAAAATCCCCGCGGCGACGCCACGATGGTTCCCCGGTCCGAAGATTCCGGCGACAAATCCCACTCTGTGACAATCGTGCGTTTGGCGTTCTGCTCCCACACCGGAGTAAACGGCGCCGCTACCATCCGTGCATCGGTCGGCGAACTGCGCTGCGGAGTGACCGGCGCGCCTTCGATCTGGACGCGAACGTTCTGCGCGCCCAACGACGGGGCGGGCAGGCGCACGTTGAGAGAGCTCAGCGGCCGGTCGCCGTTATTTTCCAATTCATCGGCAACCCGGAAATGAATGCTGCCCGGAGCGTCCGCGGCAAAGCGAATCTCCGCCTGGCGGTCCGCAAAATGGTAGCCGGGCCCGAGCGGATGAACACACGCGGATGCAAGAAAGGAGCATACGCCGAGCGCCGCAGTAAGAATGATTCGCGAAGGAGTTTCGGCCAGCAAGATGAGGTGATTCTAACGGGGGCGAGGCGCGCGGGTCAAAAGCAAGTAGCAAAGGCTTTAGCCGGTGGGTTTTAGTAATGGCACGCTTGATCGTGCTTCGCTCGCCTTCCAAAGGCTGAAAGCCCGCGACAAAAAGCCTCGGCCTGTCATTCTGAGAGAAGCGAAGAATCTCTCTTCGGTTTGCGCCTGACAAAAAACAAAGAGGGATTCTTCGCTTCGCTCAGAATGACACCGTTTTGATTTTTTCCGCAGCCCGTGAAGCATGCAGCGCGCAACGCCTACTGAACGCGGCCGTTGTGCTTCTTGTCGTAAATCTGCCGGGAGAGCCGGTTCTGCTGGCGGTTCAACTTGGCGCGATCGCCGGCGGTCAAGTGGCCGTCATCAGCGGCGCGCATGTTGTGCTCTTCCTTGTTCAGGGCGGTTTCCTTGGACTCCAAGTTGGCTGTTTCGCGGGAGGTCAGCTCGCCGCTATTCACGCCCTGGGCGATGCGGTCCTGTTGATTTTCTTTGCGCTGATTGATGGTCATCGGATCGTTCGGCGCCGCCTGTTGCGCAAAGGCCGCCGGGACGGCCATGGCGATCAGAGCCGCGCTGGCAAGAATGATGTTCGTTATTTTCATGGCGTTTCTCCTGTTTGTATTCCTGTCCATTTTCGTCGACAGCGCTTGATGTTTCTAAAAGCGCGCTCACTGGAAGAAACACTTTCGGGAGAACGAAGTTGCGACGCGGAGGGCCAAGCAATCTAAAAATATCGAAAGAATTCACTGGTGGATTTCCACCACCGCTGAAGGGAAGGAATTTAACTGCCTGCCGAGGTGGCTGAAATCCACCACCTCAATCCGATTTCAAATTTCAAATTTGAGATTTGAAATGAAAGCCGTTCTTCGGACGCTGTTTCGGCTCAAGCTGCGTCTGCGTGCGATTGGCCCTTTTCCTGACTTCGCATTTTCTCAAATCTCAAATCTTAAATTTGAAATCAACCGAAGCACAGAGCAGCCCACAAATCGCTACTCGTTCTCCACGCCCAGAGTTTTCTTGATTTCATTCACCGGCCGGCCCTTCCAGAATTCCGCGAGGTTGTCCATCGAGGTGAAGGAGCGGGTTCGCATGCGGTCGATATACAGCGCGCCGTTCAGGTGATCGATCTCGTGCTGCAGGATTCTGGCGTACCAGCCGGAGGCTTCGATCACCCGGGGCTCGCCGCGCTCGTCGAGGCAATTGACGCGCACGGCCCTTGCGCGCGGCACCAGCGCGGAAAAGCCGGCCAGGCTGAGGCAGCCCTCGAAAAACTCCGCCTGCTCCTCGCCGATGGGCTCAAGCATCGGATTGATGATGGCGTGAAACGGCACCGGACGCCGCTCGCGCTCCAGCAGCAGGGCCGCGGGAACTTCCTTGTGATACTCCTCGCGGTCTTCAATCACCGCAAGCTGTATCCCGAGTCCCAGTTGCGGCGCCGCGAGACCCACGCCGGGCGCTTCGTGCATGCGCTCGCGCATGGCCTCGATCAGCTTCTGCATTTCGCGGCTGCGAATTTCTTCCACGCTCAGCGCGCGGGCGCGCTGCCGCAGGATGGGATTTCCGGCCTGTACGATTTCCATTTTCACGGGGATCACGGCTTCCGATCGCGAGCGCGCGAAACTTGCGGGCTCCTGGATTTAATCTGTGAGGATATACGGGAAAGGGCGCGGCCACAAAATGGATTCATGAGGGATCGCAGCGATTCGGGCCTACCTGCGGTGGGCGCGCGTCTGGTAAACGAATTTGTGCCCGCCGGCGGCGCGCTCGCGATCGGCAATGTATTTGGTGGCGGTTTGGTCCGTCCCGCCCTTCTCGACGATCTCCAGAATGGCTGCGTCGTTCACGCCGGTATTCTTCAGCTCTCCCAGTTTCTCTCCGGAAATCGTCGCCAGCCCTTTGGACCGGCGCTGCGCCACCGCGAGAATGATCTTGTCGGAAAGCCCGGCGAGGCGCATGGCAGCGGCCTGTCCCGTCCAGACGCCCAATTGATTGAGCTTGGCCAGCTCCAGCACAGTTTGTTCGGACGAGCCTGCATGCAGCAAATCGGCGATCGATTGCCCATCCGCAAACGGCAGCTTGCGGTCGCGCGCGTACTGGATCAATACCACGGCCGACGGGTCGGTGAGTCCGGCTTCGTGCGCCTTTTCCAGCTCGGCGATTTCCGCGTTGGAGACACCCAGGTTTTTCAATTGCGGCACGCTGTCCAGCCACATGGCCATCTGGCTGTTCTGCCCCGTGTCCGGTTTTTCAGCGGGCTTGCAGGAAGACAGCAGCGCCACCAACGCCAGGAGCGCTACGGGCGGCACATGACGGGCAAGATTCGGGCGGCTTGGGCCCACAGGAGGCATTTTTCAATTGTAACTTAGGCGCGCCGCGCGGGAATTGGGGTGTGCCGCGAAGATAACCTGCCGGGGCTGGCAGTTTGCGCGGGCGGGTGATGTAGAACGTTACACGTTGTACAGGCGTTCGACCCCGAAGATTCCGGAGATCTTGCGGATGTTGGCGGTGATGCGTTCGAGCTGCTTGCGGTCGCTGATTTCCAGGGTGAGGTCGATGCGGGCGTGCAGATTATCGGGATGGCTTCCAAGGGTGCGGATGTTCGATCCAGTCTCGCTGATCACGGTGGTGATATCAGCCAGCATCCCGGGCCGGTCCTGCGCGCGAATCAGCAAGGTGACCGGATACGTCGAGCCGGTTGCGCTGCCCCACTCGACATCGATGCGGCGCTCCACCTGGTACAGCAGATTCTGCACATTGGGACATGAATTCGAGTGCACCGCAACGCCGCGGCCGCGCGTCACGTATCCCACGATTTCGTCTCCGGGAATCGGATTGCAGCATTTAGCGCGGAAGACCATCAGGTCGCTCTGCCCGCCCACCTGCAACGTGGCTTCGCCCACGCGCAGCATGCGCTTGACGGTGGAGACCAGCCGCGTGGATGGATCGTCGCTGGACTTCTCCGGCTTGGCCGGCCCCAGCTGTTCGCCCAGCGCGTTGGACAGGATCTGCCGCGCCGAGTATTTTCCGTAGCCCAGATCGGCGAACAAATCCTCCAGCTTGGCGCACCCGTATTCCGTGGCCACGCGCTGCAGATCAGCCTCGGGAATTTTCTTCAGGCTGCGGCCCACTTGCCGCGCTTCGCGCTCCAGCAGCCGCCGGCCGACTTCGGTGGCCTGGCTGCGCTCGATGAAATTGATGTGATGGCGGATCTTGCTGCGGGCGCGCGAAGTACGCACAAAATTCAGCCAGTCGCGGCTGGGAACGTGGCCCTTCTGCGTTAGCACCTCCACCACGTCGCCGTTCGAGAGGCTATGCCGTAGCGGCACGATTTGCCCGTTGACCTTCGCGCCGATACATTGGTTGCCGACCTCGGTGTGCACCGCGTAGGCGAAATCCACGGGCGTCGCGCCGCGCGGCAGCGCCAGCACTTTCCCTTTGGGCGTGAATGCGTACACTTCCTCGGGGTACAGGTCCACTTTCAGTGTGGCCATGAACTCCGACGGTTCCTGCATTTCCTTGACCCACTCGATCAACTGGCGCATCCACAGGATGCGCTGGTCGTCGGCATCGGAAACGTCCTTGCCATCCTTGTAGCGCCAGTGCGCGGCGACTCCCTGCTCGGCGATGCGGTGCATCTCCTGCGTGCGGATCTGCACCTCGAAGGTTTGCCCGTCGTGAATCACGGTGGTATGCAGCGACTGGTAAAGATTCGGCCGCGGCATGGCAATGTAGTCCTTGAATCGACCGGGGACCGGCCGCCACACCTGATGCACCACGCCCAGCGCCGCGTAGCAGTTGCGAATGGTATCGGTAATCACGCGCACCGCCAGCAAATCGTAAATCTGGTCCACCGTGCGGTGCTGGCGCAGGCCTTTCTGGTGAATGGAGTAGAGCCGCTTCACGCGGCCGTCGACTTCGGCCGAAATGCCATTTTCCTCGAGGCGCTTGCGAATCGATTCCTTAAGGTCGGAAAGAAATACCTCGAATTCTTTCCGCTTGGCGACCACCGTATTCTGCAACTGCTGGTACGCTTCCGGCTCGAGGTAGCTGAAAGCGAGGTCTTCCAACTCGCCGCGGATTAATCCCATCCCCAGGCGATTGGCGATCGGAGAATAAATGTCCAAAGTCTCGCGGGCGATGCGCTGCTGCTTCTCAGGGGCCAGGAATCCCAGCGTGCGCATGTTGTGCAGCCGGTCCGCCAGCTTCACGACCACCACGCGGACGTCATTCACCATGGCCAGCAGCATCTTGCGGACGTTTTCCGCCTGGCGCGCTTCCGGGGCCAGCAAGTCCAGCCGGTTGATTTTTGTGACTCCTTCGACCAGAGTGGCGACTTCCGGGCCGAAGCGCTCGGCGATGCGTTGCGTGGAGACGCGGGTGTCCTCCACAACGTCATGCAAGAGCGCGGCGCAGAGCGTGGTGATGTCCAACTTCATGTCCGCCAGGATATGGGCGACTTCGAGGGGATGCGACAGGTAGGGATCGCCGGACTTGCGCAACTGCGAGCGGTGTTGCTCGGCGGCAAAGTCAAAGGCCCTCCGCAGGGTCTCAATGTCGCTCGCCGGGCGGGTTTGCCGGACCTTCTCCACCAGCTCCAGAAAACGCACCTGCAGGGCCTTGGTGGTGCGCTCGGTGCGGGCTCCCACACCGACCAGGGAAGAAAGTCCTACCGGTTTTTCCAGCGAAGACATGTGGGTCTATTTTAAGTCTATTTGATGTTCAGGGGGTGAAAAGAGTTCATGGAGTGGCCGAAACAGGGAACTTGGCCGGAATCAGGCAGATATCGGCAACGGCGGTGTCCGGCGCTGGCGTTCACCGCCGGATGAGCGTTTGCGAACCAATTAAATTTTAAATGACGGGGCGTGTGAGCGGTCCATACCCGAGACCAAGTACATAAACCATTCGCGAACCTGCTCGGCGGAGACACGCAGCTCGCCGAATTCATGGACCATCTTGACGTTGATGGTCACGGGTTCGATTTCGACGAGGCGGTGCGCCCAGCGAACGAAGTCGTTGGTGACCGTGTCGCGCCATTTTCTCTCCAGGAAAAGCAGAGTCGGAACTTCACCCTGCAGCTCCAGCCGCATAAAGTATTCCGTGCCCTCTTCCACAAAGATAAAGCAGCAAAGAATTGGATCGGGCGGAAGAAAGGAATGAACATCGATGATGGTTCGGCCCACCATCCTGTTAATGGATCCGCACGTCTCCATCATGATGGAGACCAGACCCGATTCTTCCACTCTCTTCCGGCACCGCTCGATGGCTGTGGATTCATCCGCTGGAATGAGCTGGCGCCCCTTGAGGAATTCCAGCAGCGCCACGGAGCCGTGCCGCGCCTCGCGCAAGTCCCGAGGTTCGCGCTCCTGCGCCTGGTCGTCAATGCAGCCATTAGCTTCCTGCGGTGCAAATAATCGTCTTGAGAACATGCCCATGGAAGATCACACCCTGTCCGCGCACGCAGCCAGGGGCGTCGCTGGATTTCGATTTTCTCCAAGAAAGTCCGACTCCATTGACGCCTCTTTGTTCGACATCCAGGATCGAAAGGCGCAACAAATCAACAAAACGAGGCCGGCGCTGGAAATCGGTCCCTTCAGGAACCAACGGTCCGAATCGCGGGCGTCTGCGGAGGGCGCGAACGGTTCATCCGCCTCCGACAAAATTACCGGGAGAATTACGGCGGAGTCAGCGCTGGTGGCAATTCTGCGGATGACCGGGCGCGCACCGGTACTTCCGCGCCGCAGGTCCATCAACAAAATGCACGGGCCGCCGGAGCTTTCCTGTAACCGCGGCAGGTTCCCCGCCGAACGCTGCTGCGCCGCAGGCGTGGCCCAACTGCAGAGCGGCAGTACGACCATCAAGTCGTCTATTTCGCCCACGAATCCTTCAACAACCAACATCGGGGGCTGAACACCTGAGGTGATCCGCAGGCGCGCGGGCTCACCGGTTCTTTTTTCCTCTCCGGAAACGCCCCGGCCAAGATCGCAGAGTGAGTATTTCTTCAACTCCGGACTGAAGTAACGAAGTTTCGCTGTTCTGGTGCCCGTTTGGCGCATACTCGTCTCCTTCGTTCGAATTTGCGATGCCCACATTCACAATCGGCCTGCTCAAACCCTGCCGCGCGAAAATTACAAACCTGCGCCCTGGCGAAACCGTGTGGGCGTTGTACCGGTGATACGCCGAAATGCGCGTGTAAAGTTGTTCTGATGCCGAAATCCCAGGTCAAGACTGACGTCCAGCACGCTGAGGCTGGTGGTCCGGAGCAGCTCGCGTGCGCGATTGACGCGGCGATGGAGAATGTACTGTTGCGGGCTTAATCCCGTGCTGCGCTTGAATTGCGTGGCAAAGTAAAACACGCTCAAGTGGGCCTCGTGGGCCAGATCCGCAAGCGTAATGTTTTTATCCAAATGCGCGTCGATAAAGGCCAGCACTCGGGACAGACGCACTGCCAGTAAACCGGACTCGCGGGCCTTTCGTTCGGTGACGCGTTCGGGTTGATCGTCGTCTTTTGCTCTCAATCGTGCTGTGTGACTCAACTGCCTGACTGCGGCACCTTGACTTGGCATCAGCACTCCCGAGGCTACCCTAGCCTGCCGAAAGTAAGAAGAAACAGGGATGGCCAACTGGGCAGGTCATCCCGCACCTCCCGCAGTTCTCCGCGGCTCGCATTGCATACGAGAGCAGTGCACCCTGGGCGGCGCCCAAAGAACGACCCGAAAAGGCACAAAAACGAGCCGCCGACCGTGGCAGACCCCGTATCTACCCAGTCACCTTAACATAGGCGTTAGGGGGAGCGTTTATCCGATCTTGCGGTTTTGTTACGTTATCGCGGCGCTGTTTCCATTGAAGTATCCATGAAACCATGGAGTTAATCTTGGGACAAGTCCGCTGAACTTACGGTTGATTCAACGCGGCGTTTGGTTGCAGTTGAGGTAATTAATTCCTGGGTCACTGAAGCATGTTCACAAACAAAGACGGCCCGTTTCCGGGCCGCCCTGTTTGGAACTGAAGGAAGAATCCGCCTGCGAAGCCTTTAGGGCTTGGCAGGGGTTTCCATTTTCTTCTGCTTGATCTCCTTGGCCTTGTCGACGAGCTCGTCCGCCTGCTTCAACAGGGATGCGCGCTCATCAGGAGTGGCAGCCTCGTCCGCCTTGCGGCGCAGGAGAAGGTTCAGATACGCCATGGCATCGTCGTAATCCGGCCGGAGTTCGAGGGCCTTCTTCAGGTCATCGATGCCTTCATCGATCAGCTGGCCGTTGTCCTTAATGTATTGCGGGCGAACATCGGCCGGCATCGGGTCATCGTCCTTGAGCGGCTTGCCCGGATGTGCCAGGCGCCATGCGCCGCGCATTTCCAGGTTCGCGCGGTAGGTCAGCGTCCAGTCGATCACGCCAACCCAGTAGTACGGCTCGGGGTCCTCGGGTTTCAGCGCGATGTGTTTCATGTGATAAGTCTTGGACTCGTCGAAGCGCGACCGCGTGTACGGAGTTCCCGCCATGTTGAACAGAATCGAGCCGATTCCGTCGATGGCTGAAATGTTGTTGGGGTCCGCGGTGAGCACGTCCTGAAATTCTTTTACCGCCGCCTCACCCATGCGGACGTTTTCGTCCGAGGGAGCGCCGGGAATATATTGAGTGGCGTAGGCGGTGGCGAGATACAGGCGGGCGTTGGTCAGAGTTGGATCGTTATCCTTGGCTTCCTTGAAGAACTCGATGGCCTGGTCATACTTGCCATCGCGATAGGCAGCGACGCCCTTGTTGAGTTCGTCGCGGGCTTTCAGCCTGTCGCAGCCCGAGGCGCCGATACCGAGCGCGAAAATGGCCACCGCGAACAACGCGATCGAATTTTTGTTTTTGGAGTGCCGAAATTGCGCAAAAGGATTCATGGCAAACAATCCGTCCCCGCGAATATTTTTTATTCCCCCGAAAGGGCAGTGAAGTTACTGACGCTTGTTCCGGCCGCACTGTGACGAGAAAACCGCGCAGCACTCTTGCTCAGACAGCCAAACCCTGGCCTACGCGAGCCACAGCCGCACACTCTACACCAGCAGGCCCATGGATCAAAGCAACTTTATTCGGAATGGCAAAGAACCGGCATGCACCGCGAGCGGGCCGGGCCGGCAGCCGCTTTCGCGACAACTACCTTCCGGCTTCAAGATTGGCGGTGATCAAACCAACCTTGTCAATTCCGGAGCCGCGCATGATGTCGATCGCCCTGGCAACATCGGCAAATCGCACAGCGTCATCACCCTTGACGAAGGCGACTTTTTCGGCGCGTTCCTTGAAGACATCGGTGAGGCGCGGCCCGAGCGAATCCCAAGTGGCGTCTTCATCGTTGATCTTCAATTTTCCGGTGTCCAGGATTTGCACCACGATGGTCTTCTGCGTGATGTCCTGCTGCTGATTCTGATTTGGCGGCGCGGGTTGCGGCACCAGCGCGTCCAGACCTTTCGGCGTGAGCGGTGTGATGACCATGAAGATGATGATCAGCACCAGGAGAATATCGATCAGCGGCACGACGTTCATCGTGGCCATCGAACCGCCCTGTTTTCCTCCAACGTCCATTCCCATAGTCGTAGCTCCCTGATTCTCACTGAGGCGCCACGGCGCATCGCGTCGTGGCGGAAGGTTCAGCAAAGGCCAAACCGGGAAGCGCGGAGTATCTCCGCGCTTCCCAATGAAGCATTAGTCGCCAGACGGCGGTGGAGGAGCGGTGCGTCGATTATTTTCGGCTCGATCGGTGATCAAGCCGACGTTATCGACTCCCGCGGAGCGAATCTCATCCACAACCTTCACTACGTCGCCGTACTTGGCGCGACCGTCGCTCTTGACGAACACGGTCTTGTCCAGCTTGTTGGAGATGCGGTCCCGAACCTGATCGGCGATCTGGGTGATGTCTGACTTGGCGCTGCCAAGATAGACGTCCCCGCTCGCGGAGATGCCGACGATTACCGCGTCGTCCTTGTCGGCATCCGGCATATCGGAGGGATTCTGGACTTTCGCCAACTCCACCGACAAGCCCTTGGACAGCATGGGTGTGACCACCATGAAGATGATCAGCAGCACCAGCATGATATCCGCCATCGGGATCACATTCGGCGCTGACATCTGCGCGCCGACGCTCGGCTTGTATGCCATGGGTTACTTCTTTCCGCCTGCTCGGCGCGTGATGAAGTAGTTCACCAATTCCATCGAGGAGTTGTCCATTTCCACGTCGAACGCCTCAACCTTGTTGGTGAAGTAGTTGTACGCCCACACGGCAGGCACGGCCACCAGCAAGCCCAGAGCGGTGGTCACCAGCGCTTCCGAAATACCGCCGGCGACAGCCGACAACCCGGTCGCTTTGGTCGTTTCAATTCCCTTAAACGCGTTGATGATGCCGACCACGGTGCCGAACAGTCCGACGAACGGCGCGGTCGAGCCGATGGTAGCGAGGCCAGACAGGCCGCGCTTCATTTCGGCGTGCACGATGGCCACGGAGCGGTCCAGGCCGCGCTTGGCGGCTTCGATCACTTCGGCGTCGGCAACCTGCGAGGAGGCGGACTGGAATTCGGAAAGCCCGGTGGCGACGACCTTGGCGATGTGGCTCTTCTTTTTGCGCTCGGCGATGGAGATGGCTTCGTCGAGTTTGCCTTCGCGCAGGGCGCCGGCAACTTGCTGGACGAACACGCGGGACTGTTTGCGCGCCGCGCTGTACATCAGCACGCGATCAATCATCACGCCGAGGGACCAGGCCGACAGCAGAAACAGAATGCCGACCACGACCTTCGCGATTATACTCATGCTGCCCCACATGGCCCGCAGATCCCACTGGCCCTGCAGGAAGTACATGTTCACTGCCCAAGTTCCTAGATGACCAAGCATGTGATTCGCTCCTTTTTATTTCGTTCGAATCTTCCCGTCCGGAACCGGCATTGCCGGTCCCGGCTCACTCCCTGATTGGCTGCCTCAATTCGCGGTCCCCCGTTCTGGAAGACCGTTCCCCCAGGCCGCCGTAAAGCTCAAACTTAACCACCCATCGTAAACGTTACGGTAATCGTGGTGTCCACTTCGACCGGATCGCCGTTCAACTGCGTCGGTTTGTAGCGCCACTGCTTCACGGCATCGAGCGCCGCCTGAACCAGCAGCGGGTGTCCGGAGATCACCTCGAGTTGAGCGACCTTGCCGTCCTTGTCGATGATCGCGTGGAGAACAACGTTACCCTGAATGCGGGCCTGGCGAGCCAGCGGAGGATACACGGGACGCGTCTGGGTAATGATGGACGCCGCCGTCACGTTACCGCCCTGCTTGACGCGCGTAGGAGTCGTAGGCTTCGGGGGTGGCGGAGCAATCGCCGCGACCATGCCCTGTCCGGGAATGCCGCCGAACACGCCGCCCTGCACGCCGGTGTTGGTCACAACGTCCGGCGGAAGTTCGGCTTCCTTAAACACTGCCACTTCCTTCGGGATCGCGCGCGGCTGCACCAGTTTTCCGGATTGAATCAAGCGCGCCACCGGTTTGATCACGGTTTTGACCACGGCCGGCGGGGGAGGAGGCGGCGGGGGAGGAGGCGGTGCGATCAGCAACGTCGAGAGCATCGCCTTCGGAAGCGCCTCGGTATAAATCAGCGGAATCAGAATCAAAATGCCAAGGATCAAGGCCTGCACAACGCCGGAGAGGACAAATCCCCAACCCTTATTAGTTTTCTTTTTTTCGTTTGTAGACTCGAGCAGATCATCGAACATCGCACATTCCTCCTGCCGAAAAGCTCCCAGGCGATTTCCAAGCGTGCGCCACACAGCGCCGCTCAGCGCCTCTAGGCTTTCCGGAGTTTAGTACCGGCTGCGGTTCCGGATGCAACTACCGCCCCGCCCTGGCCTCTCCAATGGTTCCAGGCCACCACTAAGGGCGCGGCAATCCCAAAACTGGAATACGTTCCTACCAGAATACCAACCACCAATGCAAAGGAAAAAGCGCGCAAAACCTGTCCGCCCATCAGGAATAGGACCAGCACCGTCAGGAAGGTCAGGCCGCTGGTAAGAATGGTACGGGATAGAGTTTGGTTAATGGAGCGATTCACGATGGACTTGAACGGTTCGCGCCGCATCAGGCGCGCGTTTTCACGGATCCGGTCAAAGATCACAATCGTGTCGTTCATCGAGTAACCAACCAGTGTAAGCAACGCCGCGATTACCGTCAGCGAAATCTCAAAGTGAAAGATGGAAAAAAGGCCGAGCGTAATCAGAACGTCGTGGAACACCGCTAATACAGCGGCAGCACCGTACACCCACTCGAATCGAAATGCAATATAAACCAGCATTCCGGCAAGGGCATACAGCGTTACCACGACGGCCTGGCGCCGCAGTTCGGAGCCGACTTTCGGCCCGACGATCTCCACATTGATGATGGCAAACGTGCTGGTATAAAACGAGTCGCGCAGCGCGGCAATCACATTGGCATTCGCGCCGGCACCGGACAGTTGGCCCAGGTCGGTGACAATTCCGCGGTGATCGCGATCGCGAAATTGCGCCAACTGGCGCGCCAGTTGGTTATACCGATCCCCGGCGGCCGTGCCCAGCGCCAGCGGATCCTTGCGAGTCAAAACGTCGGCAATCGTATCGGCGCCGGCCGCATTGAAATCCTGCTTGCCGGCCTCGCCCGCACCGAGCGTTGCGTGCAGCGCGTTGAGAATCGCCGTCTTGCCGGCATCCAACGCCTCGGCGCCCTGGCCCTTTTCCTCCAGGTTGATGAGCACTTCGTTGCCGTTCCCAGTGGTGATGTCACTGACCGGGACGATGGTGCTGTTTCCGATTCCCTGCTGGGCTAAACCAGCGCGCAGAGTATCGATCGGCGGGGCTCCCGCAAAGCGCACGTCGACGACCGTACCACCTTTAAAATCAATGCCGTAGAACAACCCGCCGTGGGCCACGATCGACGCTACGCCGGCCGCCAGGAGCAGGAATGACAAGCCAAAGAAATACTTGGCCTTGCCCATCCAATCCAGATCCACTTGTCTGAAGAATTCCATGCTCACTCTAACCCGTTAGAGTTGGACACCAACGGTATTGGATTTGTTCCCAAATTCGAACTGATTCTAAGAAATCACCCGGGCCCGCCTCCCGCTTCGAAACAGGGTAGCGCTTCAAAACCCACGTTAAATCGGGTTAAACACGTATTCTCACCATCCGGCCCTAAGTCCCTTTGTTTAAATGCTCAATTCCGCTTCGCGAGGCATCTTGGCCAGATGCCAGTCAAAAATGACGCGAGAGACATAGACCGACGTGAACAGATTGGCCAACAAGCCGACGGCCAGGCTGACGGCGAAACCGCGAATCGGGCCCGTTCCAAAGAGGAACAAAAAGGCCGCCGAAACGATGGTGGTCACGTGCGTGTCGATAATCGTCAGGAAGGCGCGCTTGAATCCCATATCCACCGCGGAAACCGGGGCTTTCGAGGCACGCAATTCCTCACGGATGCGCTCAAAAATCAGCACGTTGGAATCGACGCCCATACCGATGGTCAGAATGACGCCCGCAATGCCCGGCAAGGTAAGCACCGCGCCGAAATAGGCCAATGCGGCCAGCAGGAGCACCAAGTTGAGGATCAAGGCCACAACCGCGTTGATTCCCGCCGAACGGTAATAGACCACCATGAAAATCATCACCACGACCAGGCTGATGATGGATGCCTGCACGCCGTGCCGGATGGAATCGGCTCCGAGCGACGGTCCCACAGTCCGCTCTTCCAGATACTTGATCGATGCGGGGAGGGCTCCGGAGCGAAGTACCAAGCCAAGGTCGTTGGCTTCCTGCTCGCCGAACTGCCCTTCGATGACGCCGGTGTCATCGATGCGCCCGTTAATTACCGGCGCGGTCTGCAGTCGGTGCTCCAGGACGATGCCGAGTTGCTTGCCGATGTTTTGTTCGGTGAAAGGTCCGAAACGGCGGCCGGCTTCGGTGGACAGCGTGAAGTCGACATCGTAGAAGCCGGGATTCTTGGTGCTGCGTACGGCAGTAGCGCTGCGCAGGTCACGGCCGGTGACTACCGGCACTCGATCGATCACGTACCAGCTTTCCGCAGCCGCTTGCCCGCTCGAAGCAGAACTCTTTCCCTGCACGATCTGCGCGTTCGGCGGCAGAATCCCGCCGTGCGCGGCCATGGCCGCGACTTCCGTCGGATAGGGGTTGGTGTCCAGCACCAGGTGCAATTCCAATTGACCGCCGGCCTGAATCACGCTCTTGGCGCGGTTGGGATCGCCTTCGCCCGGCAGCTCGACTATGATTTCATTGTCGCCTTGGCCGTAGGGAGCAACCAGAGGTTCCGTCAATCCGAGCGCGTCGATACGGCGGCGGATGGTTTCTTCCGCCTGATCCATGGTCTGCTGCTGGATGTTGACGATGCGCGACTGCTTCATCGTGACCAGGTAGCCCGACGGTTCACCGGGAGCGGGCGAAACATCCCAATCGGGGAACTGATCGTTGATTAGGTTGCGGGCGCTGCCGGCCTGTTCGGAGGCGATGTTGTGCACCAGAATCTGGGTGTCGGTCAGCTTGCGGATTTCGTCGTAACGGATGCCTTTATCGCGCAGTAGCGTCGTAATGTGGTCCAGCGCCTGATCCGTCTCCTGGCTGATGGCCTCTTGCACCTGCACCTGCAAAATCAGGTGCGTGCCGCCCTGCAGGTCCAGACCGAGCTTGATGCTATCTCCAAAATTCGATTTGATTCCGGCCCAGGACTTGGGAGGGAAATCGGGACGCCCCACGAGCCCGATCACGCAGGCGAGAATGACAGCTACGATGAACAGCGCTTTCCACTTCAGATTAGCGGTCATGGCTTAAACTGGCTCAGGACTCCACGCCGGCGAGATCTCTGCGTTTGCCCGCCGATGCGATTCGATCTTGCGATCTCATGAATGGAGCGTTTTGGTTCTCTCGGCGGGCTATCACAAAAAGGCCCGCGCGCGATCCCGGCCCTATGACTCCTCCTTACCATCTGGTTGCAGGCCGGTTACCGCGGAACGCAGGACCTTGACCTTCACTTGATCGGCGATGCGCAATTGTACGGAATCGCCCTCCAGGCCCACAATCGTACCGTATATACCCCCGCTGGTGATCACCTTATCGCCGTTCTTCAGGGCGTTGATCATTTCCTGGGTTTTCTTCTGGCGCTTTTGCGCGGGCAGGATCAGCAAAACATAAAAAATCCCCATGATAATGACCAGAGGCAGGAAGGCCATGATGCCTCCGCCCGCAGCCTGCGCCATCAAAGACAGATTTCCCGGTGAAAACAACAGTGACATTGCTGCGACCATCCTCCCACCACGACCGGTACGGACTTAAGAGAAGTGCTGCGGACGAAAAAGCCGGCCCAACCTCGCTCGCTGCACCCGGAGGCGAGACCACTCACAGAGCGAGAGCACCCAACAGGCCGTGCCACCGGCCTGCTTTACAAATCCCCCGCTCCGATGCGCGCTTGGAACCCCGAGGAGAATTCCGCCAGTTCCCCGAACGCGATAGCCTGTCGAATCTTGCCCATAATGTCAAGGAAAAATGCAACGTTATGATGGGAGTTCAGGATGGAAGCCAGGATTTCATTGGCCTGGAACAAGTGACGCAGATACGCTCTCGAGTACGTTCGGCAGACCATGCACGCGCATCGTTCATCGAGTGGGCGCGGGTCGTCGGCATAGACCGCATTGCGGATATTCACCCGGCCCGCGCTCGTAAACAGGCAGCCGTTGCGCGCGTTGCGCGTTGGCAGAACGCAATCCATCATGTCCACGCCGCAGCGTACGTAGTCCGGCAACTGCTCGGGCAGGCCTACGCCCATGACGTAGCGCGGGCGATCCTTCGGGAGCTGTTCGGTGGCGATGGCGGCCATCTCGATGGAAAGCGCGTGAGGTTCGCCGACGGCCAGGCCACCGACCGCGTAGCCGGGGAAATCCAGGTCGACCAATTGGCGGGCGCTGTCACGGCGCAGGTCCGCATGCATTCCGCCCTGCACGATTCCGAAAATAGACTGGCCGGGATTGGTTGAAGTTTGCGCTTCGCTCCTCGGGGTAAGCGCATAGTCGCGGCAGCGCCGCGCCCACTCCGTGGTGCGCTTCATGGCGGCCGCGGCGCGGGCATGATCGGCGGGATACTCGATGCACTCGTCAAAGACCATGGCGATGTCCGAGCCCAGCGCCTGCTGAATCTCGATGGATTTTTCCGGCGTCAGAAAATGCTCGGAACCGTCCAGGTGCGAGCGGAACACCACGCCGTCATCGGAAATCTTGCGAAGGTCGGCCAGGCTGAACACCTGGAAGCCGCCCGAATCGGTGAGGATCGCTCCCGGCCAGGACATGAAGCGATGCAGGCCGCCCAGTTTGCGAATCCTTTCGTGACCCGGGCGCAAGTAGAGATGGTACGTGTTGCCGAGCAGGATCTGCACGCCGAGCTCTCCGAGCGCCTGCTGCGTCAGGCCCTTCACCGTGCCCGCCGTGCCAACCGGCATGAACGCGGGCGTATCGATCACGCCATGCGGCGTGGTGAGGCGGCCGAGGCGCGCGCCGGTGGGATCGGTTTTCAAAACCTCAAAATGAAATTCCATGATGGTTGAGTCTATCAGGACCACGTGGCGCATGCTTTAGCTTGCGCAGTCTTGGAGTTTGCAAGATTCAAACCCGCAAGCTAAAGCGTGCGTCACAGAATCTTACGCCGCCGGTAATGTGGGAATGGCGGCGATGAGCGATTGTGTGTATGGATGCTTCGGCGCACTGAGAATTTGCGCGGCGGGTCCGGTCTCGACAATCCTGCCGCCCTGCATGACCGCGATGCGCGTGGCTAGTTGCGCGACGACGGGCAAGCTGTGAGAAATAATCAGATAGGTGAGCGCAAAATCGCGCTGCAGATTTTGCAGCAGCTCCAGGATTTGCGCGCCGACCGAAACGTCCAGCGCCGAAACCGGTTCATCGGCCACCACCAGGCGCGGGCGCAACACCAGAGCGCGGGCGATGCCGATGCGCTGGCGCTGCCCGCCCGAAAATTCGTGCGGGTAGCGGGCGAGCGCGTCGTCTCCAAGGCCGGCAGCGCGCAGGATTTCGATCACGCGTTCGCGGCGCGCGCCGCGTGAAAGTTGCGGCTCGTGAATCTCCAGCGGCTCGGCGACGATCGCTCCGACGCGCATTCTCGGATCGAGCGAGGCAAATGGATCCTGAAACACCATTTGCATTTCGCGGCGCAGGGCGCGCAGTTGCGCGCCGCGCGCGGAGAGAAAATCGCGGCCTTCGACCAGCAGTTCGCCGGAATCCGGTTCGATGAGGCGCAGCAGCATGCGGGCCAGCGTCGTCTTGCCGCTGCCGGATTCGCCGACGATGGCCAGCGTTTCGCCGGCGGCGAGCTCCAGGCTCACGTCGTCGACCGCGGTGACGCGGGGCGCGCTGGCGCTATGCGGCGCGGCGTAGGTCTTACGCAGGCTGCGGGCTTCGAGGAGTAGTGGTGGCGGCGTCATCTTTGCTATGTGTGGCACGCTTCTGTAGCGCCCACCTTCAGGCGGGCAATTTGTACGCAAGCACATGCCCGCCTGAAGGCGGGCGCTACGTGCGGAAAAACCTTTTCCTACCGGGGCTTCTCCGCTATCAGCAGCAATACCGTGTGCATGAATTCCAGGCCGCTGGGAACTTTCTCCGAGCGGCGTGGGTGGAATCCGGAATTATCGTTTTCCAGTTTGCGCTCCATCTGTTCGCGCGTCCTCACGTAGACGGGATCGCCGGGAGGCTTGCCGGCGTTGCCCATCCAGACATCGAAATCATGCCAGTTGACGTGGGTATTTTCGTAGACCACGCGCAGGCCCAGGTTCTGGACCAGGCTGCGGAAACTGGCGACGCTTTGCGTAACGGTGTGCGAAGGGTCACGCACGCGCTCAACTTCATTCTGAAAATCGGCGTCGCATCCCTCGGGCACGATGATGTCGGTGACCGCGACGCGGCCCCCCGACTGCAGCACACGCGCCATTTCGGAGAGCGCACGCGCCGGATCGGTCATGTGATGAAACGCGTAGCCGCAGGAAACGATTCCCGCGACGCCGTCGGCAAAGGGCAGCGCATAAATGTCGGCGCAGGTGAATTCGATGTTGGTGATGGCGTCGCGAGCGGCTTCCGCGCGAGCCTTTTCCACCATGGCCGGAGTGAGGTCCGCGCCGATGGCGTGGCGCACGCGAGCCGCCAGCGGGCGCGTGTACGTGCCGGGTCCGCAGGCCAGATCGATGGCCAGCAATGTCTTCGCGTCGGCCATTCCCGCGGTCGCGCGCCTGGCGAGTTCTTCGGCTTCCTCGGCCCTGGTGCGGCGAACGGTGCGCGCAAAAACGTCGGCCGTTTCGGTGAAGCGCTCGCGGATTTTTTCGTGGTGCGTGGATTCGGTGCTCATGTTGCGTTGCTGCCTTTCCTGAAACTAAAGCGTTGTCATTCTGAGCGAAGCGAAGAATCTCTCCGGGTTCTGTGCTTCTACATAAATCGAAGATAGATTCTCGCTTCGCTCAGAATGACAAACAGAAACTTTTTCGCCGCAGGCTGGAGCCTGCGTGCCACTTTAACCTTAAACCAAAATGCACCGAGCGCGATGTTCTGGACCGGCGGCGCGCAATTCCGGCATTTTCGCCGTGCACTCGGAAATGCGCAGCGGGCAGCGCGGCTCAAACGCGCATCCTGGCGGCAGGGCTGTCAGCGACGGGACCGTGCCGGCGATCGGTTCGAGTTTGTGCCGCACCAGTTGCGGCGACGCGCGCAGCAGCCCCGCGGTATAGGGATGGCGCGGCCGCTGCAGGACTTCCCGCGCCGGCCCCTCCTCCACAATACGTCCGGCGTATGTGACCGCGATGCGGTCGGCAACTTGCGCTGCAACGCCCAGGTCGTGCGTGATGAACAAAAGCGCGAGGCCCAGATCCCGCCGCAACTGGGCTAGCAGATCGAGAATCTGCTTTTGCACGGTGACATCGAGCGCGGTGGTCGGCTCGTCCGCGAGGAGCAAACGCGGCGACGAATGGTTTTCGTTTGGGGACGACGCTCCCGATTCTCCGTTGCGTGCATTGGAACGATCGGTTGCGCCCGCGGCCAGCGCCATGGCAATCATCGCGCGTTGCCGCAAGCCCCCGGAAAGCTGGTGCGGAAACTGGCGCGCGCGCATGGCCGGCTCGGGCACGGCGGCGCGTTCAAGCGCGGCGGCCACGCGGCGATCGATTTCGTCACGAGAAAGTCCGGTGGTGTGCGCCTCGATCGCTTCGGCGATTTGCGCTCCGACGCGCATCACCGGGTTGAGCGCGGTCATCGGTTCCTGAAAAATCATGGCGATATCGCGTCCCCGCACGGCGATGCGCTGGCGCTCCGAGATCTGAAGTAAATTCACGCGTGCCCTGCCGCCGTTCGTGCTAATCCCTGCGTCGGACGAATCGGCAAGCCAAGCCTCGCCACGCACGCGTGCCCCGGGCGGAAGCAGGCCCATCAGCGCCAGCGCCATCATCGATTTTCCGCTGCCCGATTCGCCGACAATTCCGAGCGATTCGCCCGGATCCAGCGCGAATGAAACATCATCCACCGGACGAATCCAGCCGGCCGGAGTGGGAATCTCGACGGTGAGTCCGCGCAGCTCGATCAAAGGAGCCATGTAAACATCATAAGATGATTTCCCGGTTGCAAAGGCAATGAAAGCGGCGCGGGGTTAGATTCAAGCACTAAGCCCCGCGCGCCCGAAGCTTGCCCGCCTTTTGACGTGAAATCGAATTTGTGAAACTCCGGCAAGAAGACCCATGCATCGCTCTGTTTTTCCCACCGGGCCGGACGATCTTGTTGTATAGATTAAGCCAGCCGGATGCATATCATCCTGAAAACGATTTTGGAGGAGATCATTTCATGAAACTCAACACAATCGGTTTGAAGGTTGCAGTGCTGGGCGCAGTGGTGGCCGTGTTTCCGGCTCTGGCGCAACAGGCGGAGCCCAAGCCGACGTGCAATCACTGCTCGGCCGTGTATGTGCCGAAGAGCGAACTGGACGCTTATTACCAGCGGGCGATGGAGCACAACCTGGTCGATCAGCAAGTGCGCTCGGTGGATATCGGCAAGGTGCAGGTGGGCATCGGCAGCATTTACCGCGGGAAATTGGGGCACGCCACGGGCGAAGAAAACAAAGTGGCCGAAGCGGTGGCGGAGCACGAGCAAGTGAGCGAGGTCTACTACGTGATTGACGGCTCGGCGACGCTGATGACCGGGCCGGACCTGGTGGACGCCAAGCCCCGCCCGAGCACGCTGAAAACCGTGCGCGAACAGAATGGTCCTGGATTCAGCGCCACTTCGATCAAGAATCCGGTGGTGCATGAGCTGAAGCCGGGCGACATGATCATTATTCCCGCCGGCACCGGGCACTGGTTCACGAAGATTGACGATCACATTCATTACGTGATGGTCCGGCTCGATCCGGACAAGATTCTGCCGACGAAAAATGAGGCGCAGTCGCAGAAATATCTGGCGAGCCCTTACAGCCCGGACCAGGGGAACTTTTAAGCGGCGATTTTTCGCAGCCAAAAGCGCGACACAACAATTTCTGCTTCTGCGCTGGCGATACATCCGCAAGTCCACAGGCTGAAGCCTGTGCCACCGGAAATCATGCCTACTGTTGAATGCCCGCAATGCCGGATGCCGACCGCGAACGCCATGGGCAAGGTGTATTGCCCGCAGTGCGGGTGGAATCGCGGAGAGGCCGAAAAGCAGACGCGTTTTTTTCTGCGCCTGCTGCCGGTGCTGGTCATGGTCTTCGATGCGCCTTTGATCGTGTGGATTTTCCTGGGGCACGCGGAAATTTCCGTTATGGCTGTGCTGGGTTTTCTGGCCATCGTGCCGGCC
Organism: Candidatus Acidiferrales bacterium; assembly: GCA_035295105.1. GTDB lineage: Bacteria > Acidobacteriota > Terriglobia > Acidiferrales > UBA7541 > Palsa-360. Next base: position 33,894 of record DATGJQ010000101.1, read on the forward strand.
ATTCTGATGGTGCTGGTGGTTAAGGGAAAACTGCGGATCGGCGCTCTCGGCAACGGAGCCGGGAGGCAAGGTTGACGCCGGATTCTCAAAACGGCGGCGGCTCGGGCGGCCAGCCTGTGCCCGGACCGTTTGACGAGATCGCGGCAGCATTGGCGTCCATGCCGCCGCCGAGAGAAGTGCGGCTGAGCCGCCGCGGAAAAACAACCGTCACGGTGCTGATGATCGCGCTGCTGGCCGCCTTGGCTGGATATCTTGTGACCCTGGCGGTGGCGCGGCGGGCGCTCGGCGATCAGCCGCCGCAGGCTTCGCAATTTCCGTTGGACGCGGTAGCCATAGGAACGATCGCAGTGATCTCGATCGTCCTGCTGACGGTCGTGGCGCGGCAGAAGCAGTTGATGGCCGAAGGCGAAGTGGCCGTCGCTCGCGTGACGCGTCAGTGGCAGACGCATCGCGGCCCCGCCATCCGCTACGAATTCACGACGCTGCGCGGGGAGCAACTGCTGGGCGGCGCAAGCGACGGCTCGAGGACACTCACTGTGGGGATGAGCGTGCCGGTTTTTTACGATGCGCAAAAGCCGAAGAGGCAGCTGGCGCTGTGCGCGTCATTTTTTGAGGTGAACGTGCCGGGGAGGGAGTGAAGATTTGAGATTTGAGATTTGAGATTTGAGATTTGAGATTTGAGATTTGAGATTTAAAATTTAAGTCAGAGCGATCTCATCAGCGGCGAGACCCAGTCCGCGAAGCGCTTCAGGGGCTAAAGTCCTTGTTCGCCGGGGCCTAGGATGTCGCGGCTGAAGCCGCGACTCACAAACACTATTTATGACACGGCGTTATTTGAGATTGGAATTTGAAATTTTCTTGTGGCGCATGCTTTAGCTTGCGCAGTTTCATTCCGTCCAACAATTGACCTTCGCAAATCGGGTTCTTTCAAATCAACTCCGCAAGCTAAAGCATGCGCCACCGGACCGCTGATTCGGGGACCACTTTTGTTCAGAATTTGCTGCTGGCCTGCGCTCAGCGCGTTGTGTATTGCGCCGCGAGCTCTTTGCCTTCGGCGATTACGGCCTGAAAGTAACTGTTGTTTTGATCGCTGGCCTGGAAGAGTTGCTGCATCTTCGCCGCCAGGCGTTTCACGCGCGGGTCGTTGGGGTCCTGGAGATCTTTTATGCCTTTCGCCGAATCTACCAGTTGTCTGGATTCCTGCAGCACTTCGCGGGAATTGGAAATGTAGGTTTGCTTGGCGGCGATCAGTTTCTCTTCATACTCGGCGCGGCCTGGAAAATTCGGGGCGTTGCCGAGAATGCCCTTGATCAGCGTGGCGCGATCGACGGAATCGAGTTTGTCCAGGGTCGATTGGAGCTGCGCGAAACTTTCCTCGGGCGAGGGAATGGCGGCTGGCTTGCCGGCGGCGTCCGGCTTGCCGGCGGACGACAACGCAGCCGGACCAGTGGCCGGGGTCAGCGGCGACGAAATGGCGGGGGCCGTGGACGGCATGTCATCGTTGGTGATGACCTTCGCTACCGGCTTGCTGGTCTTGTCTTTATTTTTCTGCGCTTGGCGCGCCAGATCGCCCAGCGAAGGCGAGTCCTGGCTTCGGCCAGGGGCGCTACAGATCAGCGCCAAGGCGCACGCGGCGATCAGATAGGAAGTACGGGGCATGGATCCCTCCAGGAGCCGGGTTCGGAACAGGCCAACGGCTGCCGGTACTCCATTCATGCTGGCCCAATGCTGTGAAACTGGATATGGACCGGGAGTACAGGCATGCGGAAAGAGTAATCCGGCGGGGCCGGGAGTTACTTCAGGCGGGCAACGAGGAGCATCAGCGAAAAAATCACCACGGGAATGATCAGCAACATGGTGTAGGAAAGAATTCTCTTCACGAAAGGCAGGCGTGCCGGCTTGTGCTGCTGGCGCGCTGCGCGGTCGATTACTTCGACGTTTTCCGGATGCGTCAGCGCGTCGGCCAGCTCCCGTGCGCTCTTGAAGCGATTCTCCGGATCGCGCTCCATGGCGCGAAACAGAATTTCCTGGAGCTGCACGGAGATTTCGGAATTGAGCTCGCGCCCCGCCGGCGGATCGTTCACCAGGCGGTCATTCATCACGGCGAACGGGTTGGGACCATCGAAGGGTGTCTTTCCGGTCAGCATTTCGTGGAGGATCACACCGAGGGCGTAGACGTCGCAGCGGCCGTCGGTGCGCTTCCGTTTGATCTGCTCGGGCGAAATGTAGTCGGGCGTTCCCATGGCGTTGGAAAGCCTGGAAAACGTGAGGCGGCGCATGCCTTCGCTGGCGGAGATGCCAAAATCGATGAGCTTGATCGCGTCACCCTCGCCCACCATGATGTTTTCCGGTTTCAGATCGCGATGAACGACGCCCTGGCCGTGAATGTAATCGAGGGCTGCGCAGACGTTGATGGCGATGCGCGTGGCGCGTTCGACGGAGAGTTGGCCTTCCGTGGTTAGTATTTCGCGCAGGAATTTTCCTTCCACCCATTCCATCACGATGCACAACTGGTCCATCTCGGCGGAGTCCAGCACCTGCACCACGCCCGGGTGGTGGAGTTTTTTGCCGATGGCCATCTCGCGCTGGAAGCGGCTGTAAAACGCCGGATCGCATTCCAGTTCAGGATGCGGGATTTTAATGGCAACGAGCTGGCCGGTTCGCAGATCAGTGCCCCGGTAGATGGACGTCATGTGCGTGCGCACGACGAACGCTTCGATCCGGAAGTACTCGAAACGCTGGCCCGCCTGCAGTTGTTCGGTCAACATTTTGACGCGTTTCTCCACGCCCAAAGACCTGCAACTTACTACTGGCAGGATAGGATTTTTGAGCTAAGGAAGGCATAAATAGATCATCGTTTGTGAATCAACAGGGGTAACACCAGCGGTGTGTTGGAGGTGCGGCGCAGTCGGGGCTCGGAAGGGTGCCAGTTGCGCGCTGGCGCGATTCATTTTCTTGGACCTCAGCCAGCATTGCCGCTAAACTGGCCGCAGATGCCGAAGAGTGGCTTTTCTGATTCTGAAATGGTCCCGGAACTTCAGTCCACCCCAAGTTGGAGAGCGCTGTTTCGCGTTCCTGGATTTCCCTTTTTCTTTCTGGCCATGCTGGTGTCGCTGTTTGGCACGGGAATGAATTTTGCCGGGGTCACCTGGTACGTCCTGGGCGCGACGCATTCCACGGTGAAAGTCAGCCTGATCGTAATTCTGGTGACGCTGCCGGGACTGGTGGTGCCGCCGTTCGGCGGCGTGTTGATCGATCGCGTGGACCGGCGTTATCTGGGAATCACGATCGATGCCGCGCGCGCCGTGATTGTGCTCGGGACCGCGGCGCTGGCGTTCACCGGGCATCTGGCGATGTGGGAACTGTATTCGATGGTGCTGCTGCTGGGCGTGGGCTTCGCGATTTACTGGTCGACCACCAACGCGCTGATACAGGAACTGGTGCCTCAGGAAAAATTGATCACCGCAAATGCCACCGTGCTGATTGCCGTCCAGGGGGGAATGGCCGCTGCCGGCGCGCTGGTCGGATTCATCTACGAACGCGCCGGGCTCGGCGGAATTCTGGGCATCGATGGAACAACGTATCTAATTTCCGCGATTTGCCTGCTGATGCTGCGGCACGGATATTACGCGCCGCACGAAATCCAAAAAGCGGGCCTGGCGTCCGGATCTCCCACGATCGAAGCGCCGCCGGAAATGTCCGAGCCAACGCTGCTTCGTTCCGAAGCGGGAGCGCCCGGGATCCTGGGCGTGTTCGCCGACATTTCCGAAGGTCTGGTCTACCTGCGGCAGCAGCCGCGGGTCTTGGCACTGGGATTCACGTATGCATGCATGATGGCTGGTGTGATCAGTGCCAACGTGCTGGTGGTGGCGCTGGCGAAGGATTTACTGGCGGTGGGAGCGCGGGGTTACGGATACATCGAAGCAGGATGGGCGGTTGGCGCCATTGCTGGAGGACTCGCGGCCACCACGCTCGCGCGGCGGCATCCCTACAGCGTGCTGGTGGTGGCGCTGGCGACTCTGGCTATTGGCCACACGCTGTTTCCCTATGCGCACCTGCTCGGCGTAGCCGTGGCAATGAATGCGCTGTTCGGAGTCTGCCGCGCGCTTGGCGGAGTGATGACGCAATCTTCAATTATGGCCTCGGTGCCGCGGCATCTGATGGGGCGAACGCAGTCCGCCTTTTCCGTCATCGCAACCATCTTGCAAGTGTCGATGAGTTTCACGCTGGGCTGGTTCGCCGAGCACGTCACACTGTCCGTCGCGTTCTTACTTCTGGGCGCGATTTACGGAGGCGGCGTAGTGTCCGCGCTGAGGGTACGCGCGCTTTCGCTCGCGGCGGGGAAGACGCCGACCCCCGCAACGTAGTTTCCAGAAACCAGATTCCCATCCGCAGGTTGCTCCGCGTAAGCAAACTTCAACCCCAGCTCCTCAGAATGTGCTACTAAAGAATCAGGAGGCGCGTGTCGATGCAGGTGTTCATCGCGGGGGCTTCGGGAGTTCTGGGCCGGCGCATCGTGCGCCAGTTAGTGGCGCGCGGACATTCCGTGATCGGCCAGGTGCGCAGCCCGAAAGCGGAACTGGCTGTGAAAGAGGCGGGCGGCGAACCGCGCAACGCCGACCTGTTCGATGCGGAATCTCTGGCGCGGGCGGCGGAGGGTTGCGACACCGTGATTCACGCGGCCACCGCGATCCCCGTGAAGCAGAAGACGAATCCCGCCGACTGGGCCATGAACGATCGCATCCGCCGCAAAGGGACGCGCTGCCTCACCGAAGCCGCCGCGAAAATCGGCGCGAAAACTTACCTGCAGCAGAGTATTGCCTGGGTGGCCCGGCCGAAAGATGGCTCGCCATTCGATGAGGACTCTCCGATGGTGCCCAGCGCAACGATTCAATCGGCGATTGATGCGGAAGCCATCGCGCGGGAAGCGGAGTCTGCCGAAGGTTTTACCGTGGGGATTCTGCGCTCCGGATTTTTTTACGACTCCGAATCCGGGCACACGCGAATGATTGCCGAAGGGCTGCGCAAACGGCAACTGCCGATCATCGGCAGCGGCGAGGCGGAGTGGGCCATGATTCACACCGACGATGCCGCGAGCGCCTACGTTGCGGCGACGGAACATCCGAAGAGCGGTGTGTGGCACATTGTCGATAATGAGCTGGTTCCGGTGGGAACATTCCTGAAGGAGTTTGCAGCCCGCCTGGGCGCTCCCGCGCCGCGCCGGGTTCCGGTGTGGCTGGCGAAATGGCTGGCCGGAGAGCAGGCGGTGGAGTATTTGACGAAAGCCAACCGCACCACGAACGCGCGCTTCCGCCGCGATTTTGGCTGGACGCCGCGGTATCCGACGTACCGCGAGGGTTTGGATCAGATTGTTGCCGCGTGGAAGTAGCACAGCCACTCCTGGTTGTGCGGTTTTGTAGGAGGATTGTCAGGCAGCCGTCAAGATGTGGAAAGAACCGAAACGTTGTCATTCTGAGCGAAGCGAAGAATCCCTCTTCGATTTCAGCGCGAGAAAAAACACGGAGAGATTCTTCGCTTCGCTCAGAATGACAAAAAAACCTCCGCTACAGCTTCACAAACGCCACCTGGCTGCCGGAAAGTTCGATCAGACATTCCGGCTTATCGGCGAAAAATTCGTCGAACGCTTTCCGCACGCCCTTGGCAATGGTGTAATCGTGCGAGATGAGCACTGCGCCGCGGCTCATGCGGGGATAAAACCATTCCAGCCCGCTCAACGTGCTCTGATACAAATCCACGTCCAAATGCACGAAAGAGAAACGCAAATCTTCCAGGCCCCGGGCGCTCTCCGGAAAGAGGCCTTTGTGGAACTGCACTCCGGGGAATCGCTGAAGATATCCCTGCACCTGCTCGAGGGAAGAAGCGAAACCGCCTTCGCGGAATTTTGGATCCCATTCGGTGGCCGGTGGAAGCCCGTCAAAAGTGTCGAACAAGTGCAGCGCGCGGCCGCCTTTTTCCTCGCAAATCAAGCGTCCCGAACCGCCGCGATAGACACCCACTTCAGCGATATCGCCCGGAACCTTGGCGGTGGCGCGAACCTGCGCGCAAATGGAGAAGGCTTCGGAATCGAGCAGCACCATGGAGGTTTCCTGGCGCGTTTGGCGAATCAATTCGTAGGTCGACGCGCGTTCCGGGACGTGGTCGACCGCCACGATTGCCAGATCCTTCCGCGCGAGTATCTTCGTGAGCACCGACCACGCCGCCAGGCGGACGGGAGAGAGCAGCGGATTCTCAATGAAGAATCCCAGAACTGATGAGGAAGGCACGGGCCCGGATTTGACGTTTTCTGCCACGGGAAAGCTCTCCAACAAAAGTGTAGCGGTAATCGGCTCTTCCCAGCAGGCGGGATTCGGGGGGCGGTACCGTGTTCATTACTCCGGCGGCGGACGAAAGATTTCTTAGAGTGTCGGTCAGACCTCAGAGGTAATCGCGCGACGAGCCTTCAAGGAAGGCTCGCAGCTTGCGCGACCGCGAAGGGTGGCGCAGCTTGCGCAGGGCCTTGGCTTCGATCTGGCGGATGCGCTCGCGGGTTACGGCGAAGGACTGGCCGACTTCCTCCAGCGTGTGCTCGGAGCCGTCGTCCAGGCCAAACCGCATCTTGATTACTTTTTCCTCGCGCGGCGTCAGCGTCTTCAAAACAGAAGAGGTTTGTTCCTTCAAATTCAGGTTGATGACTGCGTCGGAAGGCGACACCACAGCCTTGTCTTCAATGAAGTCGCCGAGATGCGAATCCTCTTCCTCACCGATGGGCGTCTCCAACGAAATCGGCTCCTGCGCAATTTTCAAAATCTTGCGCACTTTCGCCACCGGAATGTCCATGCGCTTGGCGATTTCTTCGGAGGTCGGTTCGCGGCCGAGTTCCTGCACCAGTTGGCGGCTGGTGCGAATCAGCTTGTTGATCGTTTCGATCATATGCACCGGGATGCGGATGGTGCGGGCCTGGTCGGCGATGGCGCGGGTGATGGCCTGGCGGATCCACCACGTTGCGTAGGTGGAAAATTTGTAGCCGCGGCGCCACTCGAATTTATCGACGGCCTTCATCAGGCCGATGTTGCCTTCCTGGATCAGGTCGAGGAATTGCAGCCCGCGATTGGTGTACTTCTTGGCGATGGACACAACGAGGCGCAGGTTGGCCTCGATCAATTCTTT
>DATGJQ010000102.1:0-69787 GCA_035295105.1 Candidatus Acidiferrales bacterium
ACGGTGCGATCGAGGACCACGTCGACCGTCGTGCCGCGGGGCAGTTCCAGTTCGGGTCCGCGTGTGAGCAGCACCGCGGCGAGTCCGACAGCGGCTCCTGCGCCCGCTCCGATGCCCGCGCCCTTGGCGCTTTGCGTGGCGATCCCGCCGACGCCGGCGCCGATCCCGGTGGATTTGGCGACGGTGGCGACGTCGCCGGCCTTGTCGGTGTCACCGTGCATGTTTCCTTCTTTGTCGGTGGATTCGCCGCCGCCCGTGCCGGCGTTGGTGGGAATGGCGTTGAAGTCCACCGCGTATCCGTTCGGCAAAATCATGGAGTTCAGCCGCAGCCGAATTTCGCCAGTGCCTTTTACCTTGCCGGGACGCCGCGCTTCCAGAATTTCGCCCTCCACATAGGATCCCGCGGGAATCAAGATGCGGTTGTCGATGACCACCGGGAAAAGCGTTTCGAGATAGACGGGGTCACCGGCCTTGGCATTCTTGGTGGTCACGGCGTTATGCAGGATCAGAGGCAGGCGCGTGCCGGACGGTACGATGTAATTTTTCTGCGCGGCTTGCGGCGCCGAGGCCGAATCCGCGGTGGGAGACGGCGATTGCATCGTCGACGTTTGCGCCGGCGCAGAACGCGGCGCCGGAGCCTGTGCAGGTCCAGCCGGCATTTGGGCGGCGAGTACGGCTGCGCTGCTCCATAATCCTGACGCGAATAACATCACCGGCAAGCTGATTTTCATGCGATCTCTCCGTTGCCAGCTTCGATGCGAGTCCACAACCCGGGGATGCCGCAATTATACGCCGGCTCGAAGGCGTTTTCGTTTTTGTAACGCAGGAGCCACAGTAGCCGCGCGGCTCCAACCCGCGGGCGGATTCTTGACACGCGCGGGGCCATTGACTTACTGTTTGCGTCACGATTCAGAGAATCTTTACTTAAAGCGAAACACCGATTCCAGCCCGGTGCGGTGGCGGTGATTGCACGATCAGATTCCGCGATCAGGTTCTGCGGTCAGATTCCGCGAACCTGGCCGGTACAAGGAGCAAGTTTATGAAAAAAATGCTGCTGATTCTGGGCCTGGCGCTATTGATTCCGGCTCGCGCTTCCTGGGCGCAGGTTTCCGGGCCGAATGACGCCGGCGTCTCGATGGGCCACGTGCACTTTCTGGTGCAGGATGTGGACGCGTGGGGAAAGTTCTGGACGGCGATGGGCGGAGTGCCCGGCAAGCTGGGGCCGAATGACACGTACAAATTTCCCGGCGTCCTGATCCTCGTACGCAAGGGCGACAATACCGGCCCGAGTGTGGGATCGGTCGTCGGACACATCGGCTTTCATGTGCCGGACACCAACGCAGCGATGGCCCGCTGGAAAGCCGCGGGGCTGAAAACCGAAGCCGGCCAAAATCCCGGACAGGGATTTGTCTGGACGCCGGGCGACGCGGTGCGCGTCGAGATCCTGGAAGACAAAACCCAGACCGTGCCGATCACTTTCCATCATGTGCACTTCTATCTCGCTGACGCTGCGGGAGCTTCTCAAGTGCTGGAGATGCAATCGTGGTACGCCAAAATGTTCGGCGCCAAGCCGGGAAAACGCGCTCAATTTGACGCTGCGGATATTCCCGGAGCGAATCTGACCTTCACGAAATCGGACACGGCGACGGTGGGTACCAAGGGACGCACGCTGGACCACATCGGATTTGAAATCGTCGGCCTCGAAGCGTTCTGCAAGAAGGCCGAAGCCAACGGGCTGAAGTTCGACATGCCGTTCACCAAGAGGCCGGACCTGGGCATTTCTCTCGCGTTCATCACCGATCCCTGGGGAACTTACATCGAGCTGAACGAAGGCCTCGACAAGCTGTAGGCAGAGTTGGATTCGGCAATTTGACGCAGCGCGGCGGCCAGCTTAAGCTTCCCTTTTGCGAGGAGACGCAATGGCCAAGCTGGCGCTAGTTTATGGAATGCGGTTGTTGCCCGCGGACGAATTGGGCGAAATCGGTGACGCACCGGTCACGCTGAAGGATGGGCGGAAGTCGCGCGTGACCATGCACCTGATCGAAGGCAGCAAGGAACAGATCGAGGAAACTCTGAAGCAGTCGATGGATGCGTTTTTTGAGATGTATCCGGAGATTTAGGCGCGGCGGGATTTCCGGGTTACGGGAGAGCGCTTCATACTTTCAGCACTTCGGTTGTCATTCTGAGCGAAGCGAAGAATCCCTCTTGTTTTTTGCTTGTGCTTAAATCGAAGAGAGATTCTTCGCTTCGCTCAGAATGACAGCTTTTTTTCTGTAGCCTGCTCCCTTGCACGGTTTCGATTCTCGCAGGCCACTCCTCTAAACCTGACAGGCTGAAGCCTGTCCTACCGGTTGCCGAAGTTTTCCGGGTCGAAATCGGCGGAGCCGGGCGCGGCCACGTTGGAACTGACCAGTACCACGCTTTGCCCTGTCAATTCAAAACGCTTCCGGCATTTCCGGCAGGCCACCAGTTCATCCACGCGAACCATGTACGAACGCGCCAAGGCGAAGCGCTTCTTGTCTTCTTCTCCCGCGCCGCGCGGCAATTCATTTTTCTTGGTGCGCACGATCCAGCGAATAGGATAATTGTCTTCTTTTCGGCATGCCGGACAGGTTAAAGGAATGGTTTTGGTTTCCTGCTTCTCGATGTAAAACTGCCGCTCGTCCATGATGTGCCTGCTCTCCGTATGCCCACGCTTAGCGGATCAAGCGCGGGGCGATCGCAACGTATCGCTCGTTTGCGCAAGGGTCGACGGTTCCATTGTAACAAATTCCATCCCCGAGTCGCGCCAGCGCGGCAACCAGTGTTCGAGAGCAGCGACAACGTGGAGACGCTCGCCGCCGAGCGCGCGGTGATCACCGTCGTGCAATAAGATGATGTCGCCGTGAGCGCGGTCGGTGCGCGCGGCGCGCGCCAGCTTTTCGATCAGGCGCCCGGGCGGCTGGGGTTTCCAGTCCTGGCAGATCAGCGACCACATCACCACGTCATGCATTCCGGCGCGGCGAACTTCCGCCTGCAGCAGAGGATTCCGGTAACCGAATGGCGGTCGCATGCAGAGCGGCGGGTGCTCGCGGGTCGCGGCCGCGATCGCTTCCTGGCAGCGCAACAGCTCATCGCGTATTCCAATGCCCGATCGCAAAAAAAGATTGGCGTGGGTGTGCGAATGATTTCCCAGAACGTGTCCGCGAGCAGAAATTTCCCGCACCAGTTCCGGGCAGGCGAGCGCGAATTTTCCGACCAGAAAAAACGTGGCGCGAACGGAATGCCGGCCGAGCAGCTCCAACAACCGAGGAGTCACAGCGGGGTTCGGCCCATCGTCAAAAGTGAGCGCTATTTTTCGCGAGGAGGAAGTGCGCCAGATGGTCGGGCCGAATAATTGCGCCGAAGGGGCCACCGCGGACCACGCGGTGATTCCCGCCGCGGCCGCCGCCACGCCGCCCAACGCAATGCCCGCCGTATAATTCAATAGGCCACCCATGCTTCTCAGCGGCATTTTCGCACTTCCCGCCCTGCGGCACCAGAAGCGCCCGGGTAACCCTTTCGTGGAGGGTCCCGTCTAAGACTTCACGGGATGAATTAAGCTGGAAACCGGCTTCTCTCGGGCCTGAATATTGGAACCGGGAAAGCGCCAAATCGGTATCTTCTAGGGGCTCGAAGGGGCGTGAACGTTGCCGCGTAGAAGATTGGCAGTGCTGCTCGCGGGACTGCTCCTGGTGTTCGCCGCTTTGGGTGTTCCGCTCGCCGCGCAAGATAACAATCCGACGCCGCCGAATCCGGACGCCGAAACGCCGGCCGATTCGCAATTGGCCGGAACCGTGCGCACGCCCGATGGCACGGCTATTCCGGGCGCGACGCTGCGCGTCATCGAAACTGCCACCGGAAAAGCGTGGATCACGTGGACCGATGAAAACGGAAGCTTTGAATTTCCAGCGCTTCCGGCCGGCCATTTCCGCATGGAAACTTCGCAGCTGGGTTTTGCGCCTGCCAGCAAAGAAATCGATCTCGCTTCCGGCGTGAAGACGCCCGCGGATTTGAGATTACAGGTCGGCACGCTGGCGGCGATTTCGGCGCCGCCCGTGGCGCCAAGTGGGAGCAATTCTCCCGGAACGGCGCCCGCAAATGAGAGTGCGAGCAACGCGTCCTCCAGCACGCCGCCCGCAGGCAGCGCCGCAACTCCTCCCCCAGCGTCGCCTTCAACATCGGCCTCCAATAATTCCTCCAGTGCATCCGCCAACGGCACGAACGGTGGCGGCGGAAATCGCGGACAACGCAGCGGCGGCCCCGGAGGCGCACGCAACGGACAACCAGGAGGAAACGGACAAGGCGGCGGGCGGCGCGCATTCCAGCAAGTCGGCCTGAACGGACAAAATCAGAATCCCGCCGAGAGCGGCGCGGAAGATTCCAACATCGCGGAAACGGGCGGACAGCTTGGGCAGGCCGCTTCCGCGGACGCCGTTCAGATGATCGGCACGGTCGCCATGGGGCAGGCTCCGGCAGGCGGATTTCCCCAGCCCGGCGACGGCGGCACTGGCGGACCCGAAACGCAAATTGGAATGGCAAACGGCGCGAACGCCATTCCCGGGCAGGGCGCTCCCGGCGGATTCGGCGGACCGGGCGGCGGGCCCGGAGGCGGAGGGTTTGGCGGAGGGTTCGCCGGCCGCGGAGGCGGAGGGCCGCGCGGGCGCGGTCCGCAAGGCGGCGCGCAGGGCGTGGGCGCTCTGTGGGGCGCGCAGCGAGTGATGCGCCAGCGCATCAACCGCGTGCACTACAGCATCTACGACACGTTTGGAGATTCCGCGCTCAACGCGCGTCCCTATTCGCTGTACCAGGCCAACCCACCCAAGGTTTCCGGCTGGAACGAGCAAGCCGGGATGAATATCGGCGGACCGCTGAAAATTCCGCACGTGTATGACGGCACCGACAAAACTTTTTTCTATCTTAATTTTGGCGGCAGTTGGTCGCGGACTCCCGTGGATCAATTCTCAACCGTGCCCACGGTGGCGGAGAGAAACGGAGACTTCAGCGCGGACAACGTGCTGCTCTACAACCCGCTCTCAAATCTGAACGGGCCGAGATCGCTGATGACCAACGCCGGTTGTTTCCAGGCGACGCCATCATCTCCGCTGCCTCCGGCCGGCACGTGCATTCCGACGAATCTGATCAGCCCGCAATCGGCCAGCTTGCTGAGCTACATTCCGTTGCCGAATCTTCCCACGACCAATATCGCCGGGCAGAATTTCAACTACCACTTGCAAACCAATGTGCCCAGCGTGGGCAACCGCCTGAACGTCAATGTCACACACCAGATTTCGTCCAAACTGAGTTTCCAGGTGAACTACAACCTCAGCAATGCCACGTCACATTCAATCTCCAGCTTTCCGGGAATCGAGGGCAACGGGTACACGCGAGGGCAAAGCGCGACGGTTGGCCTGACCCAGAACTGGACCAAGACGTTCATGCACACCTCGCAACTGTATTTCTCGCGGACGCGCACGCTGGGCACCAATGAGTTCACCAACCTCACGGACATCAGCGCGACGCTCGGCTGCACGGGATCGATTTCTCCGACGTGCGGCATCCAGGGGATCTCCGCGAATCCCAACGATTACGGGCTGCCTTCGATCAATTTCACAAATTTCACCGGCCTGAACGATCCTAATTTTTCTTTGGCACGCAGCCAGACCTACCGCTACGTAGACAGCTTCCGCTGGATGAAAGCCAAGCACACCGTCAGCGCCGGCTTTGAAGTCCGCAAGATAGACATCAACCGCGACACCGACCCGCTGCCTAACGGTACCTTCGCCTTCACCGGATTGATGACCAGCCAGCTCACGTCCGGCGGGGCTCCCGTGGTTTCTCCCGCGAATTGCCAGACCGTGACTTCCGCCGGGCCGTGCATCGGCAACGATTTCGCGGATTTCCTGCTGGGCTATCCGGGAAACACCAAATTGCAATACGGAGACACGGCCACCTACTTCCGAAACTGGGGCTTCATTGGATACGCCAGCGATGACTGGCACGTGTTTCCGAAATTCACCGTGACGTTCGGCGTGCGCTATGAGGCCTTCACCCCGCCGACGGAAGTCAACGGGCACATCGCCAATCTGGCGGTCAGCCCGGGATTCACTGCCGCGCAATGCGTGACGCCCGTGGCCACCGGGAATTGCATCGCCGGTCCCAATCAGTCGCTGTTTTTTGGCCACTACAACAACTGGGCGCCGCGCCTGGGCATCGCCTGGCAGCCGCCCGGAAAATGGTTTTCAGGGCAGCACCAACTGACGCTGCGCGCGGGCTACAGCATGTTTTACGTGGAGTCTTACCTCAATACGCTGGCCGCCATCATGGCGAACCAGCCTCCGTTTGCCACCGCCAGCACGCTCACGCAGCAGGGCTTCACAACCGCGCCGTTGAGTTTCCAAACCAACCTGGCCTCGGCGGTGCCCGGCGCGCTGACCAATACGGCCGGCGTGAATCCCAATTATCAAGTTCCGTACGCGATGGTGTGGAATGGCGGGGTGGAATACAACCTCACGCGCAGCCTTTTTCTGGAAGTGATGTACACCGGGACGCGCGGAATTCATTTGGATGAACTTCTGGGATTCAACCCGGTAACAAGCGGAACGGCCAAGACCGAAGGGTTCACGTACGACACCACCGGCGCGTTTTCCAATTTCAACGCGCTGCAGGTGCGCTTGCAAAAACGAATGTCGCGCGGATTGGGATTCACGCTGCGGTACACGTATTCCAAATCTCTGGACGACGCCAGCACCATCGGTGGCAGCAGCGTCACGGTGATTCAGAACACGTTCGATCCGCGCGGCGACTACGGACTTTCAACTTTCAACATGACGCACCAGTTCCTCGGAAACGCCAGCTACCAACTGCCGTTCGGCGACCGCCAGCGTTTCGCGACCAAGGGCTGGCAGAAATCCGTATTCGGGCAGTGGCGCACGAATATTTCCACCACCGCGAATTCCGGCACGCCGCTCACGATCAGAGTATTCTCCAAAAATCAGGCCTGCCAGAGTGTGCCGGGCACCAACTCCGAGCGCGCCAACCAATCGGGCGATCCGGCGCTGGCCGATCCGAGCATCCTGGAATGGTTCAATACCGCGGCGTTCAGCATCCCCACTTCCTGCTTCGGCGATGCGCCGCGAAACTCGGTGATCGGCCCGGGAACATTTACCATCAATCTGGGAGTGACCAAGACCATTCCTTTCGGGCGCGATGGCCTGCGGCGTCTCGAATTCACCTGGAACGGGTCCAACCTGCTGAATCACCCAAATTGGGGAGGCGTCTCAACGGTGCTGGGCTCCAAGACGTTCGGGCAAATCACCAGCGTCGGGGCCATGCGGGCGATGGTCTTCACGACGAGACTCAATTTCTGATGAGAGCGCGAGGAACAATTCGGCGTCACATCCTGGCTGCGCTGGCTGTGGCATCCCTTGGGGCGACGCTGGGCGCGCAGCAGAATGCCCCGGCGCCGCAGCCGCAGGTGGTCCCGGTGAATCCTCGCCAGGGCCCCTCCGCACCGCCTAACAACAAGACCGCGGCTGGCGGCAAGGCCACCATCCGCTCGACGGTGAGCCTCGTGGAAATCGATGTGCAAATTACCAATCGTGACGGCAAGCCGGTGAAAGGATTGAAGCAGGAACAGTTCACTGTCACCGAAGACGGCAAGCCGCAAAAGATTTCGTCGTTTGAGTACAACGACATCGAGCAGGTGGAAACCGCCGGCAAAGGGGACGAGACGCCGATCACGGTTCCGCTGGGAACGGTCACTTCCCCCGAGGAGATCAAGGCGGTGGTGCGCGATCACCGCATGATCGTAATGTTTTTCGATCTCACCTCGCTGCAAGCCGAAGATTTGCTGCGATCCACGCGCGCGGCGCAGAAATATTTGCAGGAGCAGATGACCCCCGCGGACCTGGTGGGCATCGTGGCGTTTGGCAACACGCTGAAGGTGGTGGCGAATTTCACCAATGACCGCGAACTGCTCAAGCAATCGATCGATGCGCTGGTGCCCGGCCACGAAGCGGCTCTCGCGCAACTGGCGGACGCGGCCACGGCGGCCAATGGGGAGACCGCCGTCAGCGAAGACACCGGCGCAGCCTTCACAGCCGATGACACGGAATTCAATATTTTCAACACCGATCGCAAACTGGCGGCGGTCGAAGCGCTGTGCGAAGTCCTCGAAGGAATTCCTGGGAAAAAATCCATCATTCAGTTCACGAGCGGGATCACGCAGACGGGCGAAGAAAATCGCTCGGAGCTGATCGCCGCGACCAACGCGGCGAACCGCTCCAACGTTTCCATCTATAGCGTCGATTCCCGCGGATTGTTGACCGCCACTCCCGGCGGCGACGCCAGCGTCGGCGCGTCCGGCGGGAACGCCATGTTTACGGGAGCGACGGTCATTTCGCAGAGCCAGTCGCGGCAGGATTCGCGCGACACGCTGGCCACGCTGGCGGGCGACACCGGCGGGCGCTCATTTTTTGACGTGGGGGATTTCGGCAAAATTTTTCAGAGCGTGCAGAACGATACTTCCGGCTACTACCTGGTGGGATACTACAGCACGAACGCCGCCAATGACGGCGCCTGGCGGCGCGTGCACGTGAAGATCGATGCCCTGCCCGCCGGAAGCCGTATTCGCGCCCGCGAAGGCTACTACGCGCCGAAGAATTTCGGCGTATTCACCACTGAGGATCGTGAGCGGCAACTCGAAGATGCATTTCAATCCGATACGCCCGAAGTAGAGCTGCCGGTGGCCGTGGAAACCGCGGAGTTTCGCCTGAATGCCAACCAGGTGTTCGTGCCGATCGACGCCAAGCTTGCGCCCAGCGCGCTGCAATGGGCGCAGAAGCGCGGCAGCCGCGAAACGGCGTTCGATTTTGCCGCCGAAGTGCGCGACGCCAAATCCAACCGCGTAGTCGGAGCGCTGCGCGACACCATCACGGTAAAAATCGACACCGAGCATTTCCAGGACATCCAGCAGCACGCGTTGGTCTATCAGGGCGGCATGATTCTGGCGCCCGGCCAGTACAAATTGAAATTCCTGGCCCGCGAAAATGAGTCCGGCCGCATCGGCACGTTCGAGCAGAATCTTTCGCTGGCGCCCCCGCAGTTCGATCGCCTGCAGGTCAGTTCGCTGCTGCTGTCCAGTCAGGTACAGGCGGTGCAGAACTCCGCGCAGATCAAAACGCAGGCGCTCGGCCAGGACGCCAAAATGAAATCGTCGCCCCTGGACGTGGGCGGCGAGCGGATCATTCCCAGCGTGACGCGCGTCTTCACCGGAGACCAGACGCTGTACGTTTTCTTCCAGGCCTACGCGCCGCAAAAAGCGGACGCCAATTCCCTGCGCGCCGGACTGGTGTTTTTCCGCAACGGACAGCGCCTGTCGGACACTGCGATGATCGAGCCCACGGAATACGACGCCGCGAGCCGCACCGCATCCTTCCGCCTGAGCCTTCCGCTTTCCACTTTGGCGGCGGGCCGCTATACCGTGCAGGCCGTGGTGGTCGATGCCGGAACCGCCTATGCCGCGTTCGCGCGCAATTATTTCGCGCTGCGCGCCGCGCCCAGGCCGTCCGCAGCCGCCGCAGTTCCTGCACCGCCAATCAATTGATTGCGCTCGCAAACAAATTCTCTTCTCTTTAATTCTCAGTAAATTCAACCGATGCAACTGGACGTCCGGCGGCGGCATCCGTAGAATTGTGCAACCGGCGGTGCGCCGCCGGATTGCGCCCCGATCGTCCCCAGCCCGCGCGAGAACGGGAGCCTAGCCAAGAGGCAGCCGAGAAATTTGGCGGAGAGAAATCCCATGCGTTTCGTTTGCTCCGTGGTGATTGCCATTCTCGCTTCTACCGCATCGCTGTTCGCGCAGGCGAACCAGCCCGTCACGCCGGCCGCCGATCCTGGACCTCCGACTGTGATTCCCCTGGAGGTTCCCGCGGGCACTCCGCTTCCCGTGGTGCTGGATACGGAGGTGCGCATCCGCAAAACGGGCCAGCCCATCCGCGGAAAAATCGCCGAGCCGGTGTATGCCTTTGACAAACTGGTGGTTCCCGCAGGCAGCGAAGTGGACGGCAGCGTCACGCAGATTGGCGGCGTTCCGAAGCTGAAGCGCGTGATGGCGGCGCTGGACGGAAATTTCTCCCCGACCCGCGACGTCCGGATCACCTTTGACCAATTGCTGCTGCCGGACGGACGCCGCATTCCGCTGCGCACCGAAGTTTCTCCGGCCTCGCAGGGAGTGCTGCAGTTCGCGGCGGCCGCGGATCCCAACGATTCCGGCAAGGAAAAGAAAAAAGGCGCGACAACCGTGGCCGCGGACAAAGTAAACGAGAAGGTCAGCGAGAAAAAAACGGAAGTCCGCCGCGAATGGGAAACGGCCAAGGCGCAGATCGCCGCGCCAGGAAAAATGCACCGCTTGAAAAGGATCGCGATCGCCGAGTTGCCGGTGCATCCGCAATATTTTGAGGCCGGCACCCGCTTCAATGCGGAGATTGTCGATCCCTTGAATTTCGGGAACGAAGAAGTGACGCCCGAAAAAATTCGCATGGTGGGCACCGCCCCGCCGTCGGGCAGCATCATCCACGCGCTGCTGGCCACGCCGCTCGATTCCTCCAGCACGCAAAAGGGCGCGGAAGTCGACGCGGTGATGACCGAGCCGCTCTTCGCCGACAGCCAACTGATTCTTCCCGAAGGCACCGTGCTTAAGGGATCGGTCCTGCAGGTGCAGCCCGCGCGCCGCTTGCATCGCAACGGGCAGCTGCGCATCGTCTTTCATCAGGTGGCGCCGCCGAAGTCCGCCGAGCAGCAGGTGGAAGCCAGCCTGGAAGGCGTGGAAGTGAAGGACGACCAAAATCTGAGCCTGGATTCCGAAGGCGGCGCCCAGGCGACCACTCCGAAGACGCGCTACCTGACCACGGGAATCTCGATCGCTCTCGCGGCCGCTTCCATGACGCCCGATGCCGATGCCGGCGCGTCCGGCCAATCCTTTGGCGAAATCGGCGGGCGCGCTGCGAATGGCGCGTCCGGTTTTCGCCTCATTGGTTTCGTGATGGCGGCGGCGATCCGTTCGCGGCCGGTGGCTTCGGGATTTGGCGCGTATGGCGCGGGCATGTCGGTCTACGGCAATTTTCTTTCCCGCGGGCACGATGTTGTCTATCCGAAGGATACCGCCATGGCCATCGGTTTCGGATCGCGCGTGACCGCAACTCCAAAAGCTGCGCCGCATTCCTAGCACTGTTGTAGCCCGCCTCGTAAGAGGCGGGGGTTTTAGCGGTCTGGCATCTAAACCCTCGCCTCTGAAGAGGCGAGCTACAATTCCGGTTCAAGTTTCAGTCTGGAACATAGCCGACACTCAGCGATTCCTTGACTCCACTCTTCCCCTAAACCTTCACCACTCCGCGAACGATGTTTCAAATGAGTTCCGCACCGGCGCACTTCGCAGCGCCCGGGCAATCTCTGCGCGGATCATTTCGGGAGTCGCCGATGGATTCCATCCTCAGAAATTTCTCACAGCTGCTGAGCAGCTTGCTGATCTTGACCGCGGTGCTCGCCATCGTCGCAGCTGGAGTAATTGCGCTGCTGGTCGTGCTGACCGTGCATCACGTGTGGGAGTATTTCCGCGTTCGCCGGCTGGACAAGCTTTCCGTCCAGTTACACGGGCAGTGGCGTGACATCGTGAGAGGGGATATCCCCATCGAGACCTGGCGAAGAAGCTCCCTGAAGTGCGCGATCGTGCAATCGATCGTTCTTCAGGAAATCAGCGCCGCAACCGACAAGGATCGCGCGGGGCTGCAGAAATTCCTGCGCAGCAGCAGTCTCGCGGATCGCACCATCGAACGCGTGCTGGATGGGCGGGGGTGGCGCCAGCGCCGCGCCATGCTGGCGCTGGGAGCGATGCGTGTGCCGGAAGCGATTGAGCCGCTGTCGGAACTGCTGGATGACCGTCATCTCGGAACGCGCATGATCGCCGTGGAGTCGCTGGGGAAATTGTGCCTGATGGAAGCTGCGCAACCCATCATCGAACCGCTGATGCTGGGAACGTTGCGGGTTCCGCCCGGCCCGGTGATCAATGCGCTGGTGCGCTGCTATCTGAACCAGCCGGAAGCCATCCTGCCGTACCTGCGGCGCGCGCAGGGCGAAGCGCGGGAAATTCTGGCACGCGTGGCCAGCGAACTTCCGACGCTGGGCATGGCTGACGAAATGATTTTGCTGGCAGGCGATCCGAGCGCGGAGGTGCGCGCGTGCGCCGCCAAGGCCCTCAGCGTCGCTCCGCTGCCGGTGGCGATTCCGGCGCTCGGAAACCTGGTGCGCGACGAAGCCTGGTTCGTGCGGCTGCGCGCGGTTTCCTCGCTCAACCAGATTCCGCATCCTCGGGTGATTCCATTTCTGCTCGAAGGGCTGCGCGATTCGAATCGCCTGGTTCGCACCCAGGCCGCGGCGGCTATTGCTAAATTCGAGCACGAGACCCAGGAAATTCTGCAAACGGTGGCCGATTCGCGCAACCGCTACGCGCTGCACGCCATGATTTCGGCCATCGAACTCGCGGGAGGTTTCGAAAAGGTGATTGCGCGGCTGGCCGATCCCCTGCGGCACGAAGAGACGGCCGCGGTGCTGCTCGATGCTCTTCGTGAAGGCGCAGCCGGAATATGGGCGACGCGGCCAGCCGATCCCGTGGTGGAGACGGTGTTTCCGTAGCGACCGGTAGGACAGGCTTCAGCCTGTCTGGTTTAAATTTTCGGCGCCGAGCATCTAAAGCAGACAGGCTGAAGCCTGTCCTACTCACTTCATTCCGCTTTGCGTTCCGATTGCACGTCGATTCCCAACTGCTGGCATTTTTTGTAGAGATGGCTGCGCTCGAGTCCCAAAGCGCGGGCCGTGTTGGTCATATGGTGATGGTTGCGGCGCAGTTCGGCTAGCAACACTTCGCGCTCAAACGACTCCATGCGCTGCGTCAGCGTGCCGGCGCCCGCTGCGGAGACGGCTTCGCCGTTGTTTCGCGGAGCGGGCAGGGCCAGAGCGGCATCCTCGGCCGTGATCTGATCGGCGCCGGAAAGCAGCAGGACGCGCTCGACCACGTTGCGCAACTCGCGCACATTGCCGGGCCACGCGTAACGTTTCAAAATCTCCAGCGCTTCCCCGGAAAAATGCTTGGTCCTCCAGCCGTTTTGTGAAGCCACCTGCTCAGCAAAATATTCCGCGAGCTTGGGAATTTCCTCGGCGCGCTCGCGCAGCGGCGGCAGCGCGATCGGAAACACGTAAATGCGGTGAAACAAATCGGCGCGAAACGAGCCTTGCTTGACCATTTCCTCGAGATTGCGGTGCGTGGCGACCACCACGCGGGCGTCGACCGGAATGGGATGGTCCCCGCCAATGCGTTCGATCTCACCCTCTTCCAACACGCGCAGCAGTTTCGATTGCATGGCCAGCGGCATGTCGCCAATCTCGTCCAGAAACAGCGTGCCGCCCGAAGCTTGCTCGAATTTCCCGATGTGCCGCGTGGCTGCTCCGGTGAACGAGCCTTTTTCGTGGCCGAAAAGTTCCGATTCGATCAGTTCGGCCGGCACGGCGGCGCAGTTGAGGGTCACGAACGGACCTGCGTGCCGCGCGCTGCGCTGGTGAATGCTTCGCGCAATCAACTCCTTGCCCGTGCCGGTTTCTCCCTGGATGGCCACGCGCGATTCGCTGGCCGCGACGCGCTCCACCTGGGCCATCAAACGTTCCATCGCCGGGCCGGACCAGATGATTTCATGCTTGCCGAGACGCCGGCGCAGGTCGCGATTTTCATCTTCCAGATGGCGCAGCCGCAAAACATTTTCAACGGTTACCAGTAGTTTTTCCGTGGAGAGCGGCTTCTCAAGGAAATCGACGGCGCCGAGCCGCGTGGCCTTCACCGCGGTCTCCACGCTGGCCTGGCCGGAAATCATCACCACCGGGGTGGTCACGCCGGAGGCCTTCAAATCCTGAAGCAGCGAGATGCCGTCTTTGCCGGGCATGACCACGTCGGAAAAAATCAGGTCGAAGCGCTCCGCACGGACGAGTTCCAGCGCGCGAGCCGCGTTGTCGCACACGGTGGCCTCATAGCCCGCGAGGCGAAAGGCGCGGGATAGCGACGCCAGCGTGTTGGGATCGTCATCAATGAGCAGGAGATGCGGTTTGGGAGAAGTCATGCGCGATTCACCCGATCAGGCCACGGTGAAAACCGGGGGATCCACCGGACGGTCCTCGGCAGGAGTCCCAGTCTCGGCGGAGATTTTCTGCTCGACGGGCAGCTCGATGCGAAAAGTCGTGCCGGCGCCCGGGGCGGATTCCACTTCGATTCTTCCGCCATGGTCGCTGACCACTGATTGCACAATCGCCAGGCCGAGTCCGGTGCCGAGGCGTTTGGTGGTGTAGTACGGAGTAAAAAGGCGCTCACATTCCTCGGGAGTCAAGCCTTCGCCTGTGTCGGTCACTTCCAGGCGAACGGCGCCGCTGCGCTGCGCGGTGCGAATGGTCAGCGTGCCGCCCGCCGGCATGGCATCGAGAGAATTGAGAATCAAATTTTCGACCGCGCGGCGCAGCAGGATCGGGTCGGCCTGCGGGCGCGGCAGGTTTTCGTCCAGATAAAGCTCCGACGTGATTGGCGGGCGTCCCACCGGCGCCATTTGCGGCTCGAATAATTTTATGGCGCCGCGAACCAGTTCGTTGAGGTCAACCGGCTCAAATTGCGGCGGCGGCATTTTAGCGAAATCGCTGAAACGGCTGATGATCGTTTTCAGGTTTTCGAGCTCTTCGCGCAGCGTGGCAGTGGACTCGAAAAATACTTCGTCAAATTGTTCGGAGGTCTGCTCCCGGGCGCGCTGCAAATTCTCAACGGTCAGTTGCAGCGGAAACAGCGGATTTTTCAGCTCGTGCGCGAGGCGCCGGGCCAATTCACGCCACGCGGCAACGCGCTCGGTTTGCACCAGGCGCTCGCGCTGCTCGGCCAGTTGGCGGGTCATTTCGTTGAAGGCGTCAGCCAACTGGCCGACTTCATCGCGCGAGCGGATATTCACGCGGGCCTGCCAGTGCCCCGCGGCGACTTCGCGAGCGCCCGCGGCGAGCTCTTCGATTGGCCGCGTCACGCGCGCGGAAACCCACCAGCCGAGCAGCATGCCCAGCAAAATTACGCCGCCGCCAACCAGCAGCGCCAGAGCGCGGATAAAATTCAACATCTGCACAAGATTTTGCCGCGAACTTCCGACCAGCAGGACGCCCAGCAACCCCGCATCCCGCCCGACGAGAGGAATGGCATCGAACGTCTCCGAATCCGCATTCAGGGCCGGACCCCGGGAAATGGTTCTTTGCACTTCTTTGCGGCTTTGCTGCACTTCGGTGACGATCGGAGCCAGCGTACCCGGCTGGCTGACTGGGCCGTGCGCGTCGGTGAGCGCGTCGGGCACAAAGCCCTGCTCCAGATTTCTGTACAGCAGGGCGCGCATGCCTTCGGGGAGCACCAGAGTCGCCAGAAAATTTTGATCGAGGCGCTGGCCGCCGACGAGGAACAGGCGCTTGTCGGCGACGCGCACGGTGCGCACCGCCAGCATGCCCAGATCGACGGAGTCCGGCGTATCGACGCGGCGGAGGAAGGCGCCCTTGGAATTCCAGTCCGGCTCGGCGGTGACCCAATCGGTTTTGTATCCAAATCGCGCCGGCCACTCGGAGGAAGAAATGAGCGCGCCGTCATCGGCCACGATGTCGACAAAATCAAGCTGCAGCGATTGAGCGATGGCGCGCGCATCGTTGTAATACTGGGAGGCATCGGCCTGCGGACGGTTGAGATCCATGGCCATGCGCAGGGTGGCTTCGGCGTCGGCAATGCTCTGCACGCGGTGGGCGATTTCGTCGCCGCGCTGCGCGTATTCCCTGCGAAACTGCGCCACCAGGGCATCGGTGCGCTGGCGATCAAATTCCTCGAAGGCGCGGCGGGTGTAGAGCGACACGCCCCACGCGACCATGCTCACCGCGGCCACAATGGTGATCACGAAAAAGAGCATCACCTTGATGCGGAAGCTCATGGCGTTCCGCTCCCCGCGCCTGATGGCGGGCCAATCCAGACGTCGGCCAGGTTCCAGCCGCCCCAGCGCGGCGCCATCCAATCGTGGACCTGCGGGCTGAGCCCATAACTTTCGGCAACGTGAACGAGAGGGATCACACGAAAGGCGTCGATGGACTCACGTTCGGCGGCGTAATCCTGATCGACGGTTCCCAGATCCGGCGCGGCGGATTCGCCGAGCCAATTCAAAACCCCGGCCAGCGCCGCCGTGCGATCCGGCGTGGCGATGCGGTAGCGCACCAGGCGCAAATCAGCGGCCGGGCGCTTGGCTGTCGAGTTGGCCACCTGTTCCTGGACTTGCATCACGATTCCCGCTTCTCGCATGTTGACGGCCACGCGATCCGCAATCGCGCGAGCCTCAGCATCGCCCGAATCGTAGACGAGCACAAGAGGCGCCGCGTGGGAAAGTTCGCGCCCGGAAGCGGCCAGCAAATCTTTCGCGCGCGCCAGGTCGAATGCCGGCGGAAAGAGGTGCCCGTAGCCCGAAATCCAGTTCGGCAGCAATCCTCCGGCGACTACTCCGTGGCGCTGCAGGATCACATCGGCGATGGATGCGCGATCGATGGCCTGCGAAATACCCTCGCGGAAATGCGGATTCTTTACGGAGGCGCGATCGCCGGCGAAGACCAGTGCGACGAGTTCCACCGGCTCGGTGGACACGGTGCGAATGCCGCGCTGCGCGGTACGGCGAACCTGGGACGCCGGCAACTCCACAACGTCCGCCTGGCCGAATGCGATGCTATTGGCTTCCTGTTCGACGTCCACGTTCATCGCCACGGTGATCTTGTCGACGAACGGGCGCCCGGCCCAGCAGGTCTCGTTGGCTGTGAACATGAGTTGTGCGAAGCGTCCAGTCGAAAGGATCCTAGTGAGCACGAATGGTCCCGTTCCGGCCAGTGAGCCATCGGCTCCATCACGAAAGATAAAGTAGCGCCCTGTGGCAAGCTGTGCGGGCAGATCCGGCAAGGATCGGTCCGCTTGGATCACTACCGAATCGGGCGTCGCGCTTACGTCGAACGAAACGCCGAGCATTTGTTGCAAGGCCATCGCGGCGATGGGCGGAGTCAGCGGCGTGCCATCGCTGAATTTCACGCCGTCGCGCAAGCGGAATTGCCAGCGCTTCGCGGGAGCATCCTGTTGCCACGAAAGCGCCAGAGCCGGTTGGGGCATTCCGTGTTCGTCCAGCCGCGCGAGGCGGTCAAAAACGAGTGAGCTCAGACGCTCGGCAGCCGCAGCTTCCCTTGCACCTGCGGGCCATTGGCGCGGATCGATGTTATCGACGCGCTCGATGATTGCGACACGCAGCGTGCCGCCGGCTTGCGGGCGCGTCGATGGCCGGGCCATCGATTGCGGCGCAAACGCCAGGAACGCGGCGAGCGCGACAATCGTCGCACGCACACTATTGCCCGCAGGAAATGGCCACGCGATAGGCTTCATAGTTTCCAGTCGTCAGATTTCGCACGATGGCTCTGGGCGTCGCACCGGTGTGAAGTGCAACGACAGGCCCGGGGAAATTTTGCTCAACACTGATTGCCACCGAGCCGTTCGGCCCGATCTCAAAAGCTTGCAATGAATCGGGCTCCGTGTCGTCGCGGTTGCCCGAAGCGAGAAACTGGCTCGTCCCACCACAGACGGCGGGAATCACGAGTTCCAAACCCTTGCCTGAGGGAGGCGGACCCGCGGGCGCGCCGTCGACCATCATTGGGAATCTAGCATCCACCGGCCGGT
Organism: Candidatus Acidiferrales bacterium; assembly: GCA_035295105.1. Taxonomy (GTDB): domain Bacteria; phylum Acidobacteriota; class Terriglobia; order Acidiferrales; family UBA7541; genus Palsa-360. Next base: position 17,816 of record DATGJQ010000102.1, read on the forward strand.
TGTCTTTATCGTTCTGCAAGCACTCCAATACCTTTTGTGACTCCAGATCCACTTTGCAGATTCGCATGAACGGCGGAGTCCACAAGGAAAACCAAATCGTATTTGAGCCGTCAGCGAATCCCAAGCTGCCCATCGGCTCGCGGCTGGCAGTTGCGCCCCGCGGAACATCCACCTTGCCGGTGGAGCCGTCCTGAATGTTTTGAACCAGTGGGCCGTCCGGCAACAGCAAAACCAGCCACGATTGAGCGCGGCCGTAGGTAATCAGGCCTGCATCCAGAATTCGCTGCGGGCCATCCCAGAATTTTTCCGCGTGTAACGTCAAAGGCATCGCCTTGGCGGTTGCGCCATCGCCTGCTGGCCTCGGGACGGCCATCAGAACGGCATGCGATTGCTCGCCCTGACGGATGTTGGCGGTCCAGACTAGCTCGTTCCAGTTTTCTGAAAGCGTGATCACCACTCCGGGAGCCACAGCGGCGGACGCGCCGCCGCTCGGCGCTACATGCAGTCCCTGGGCTTGCAATTCAGCACTAAGCGCCTGTTCGATCCGCGCGACATCCTCCGGCTTCAGAGAGGACGCGTTGCGAATTTCGTACTGCACATTTTCACGAGCGGGCAACGCGGCAAGAATTTTGCGCGCCAATTCTTTCGCCGAATCTTCGAGCGTCGCGGAACGCGCCGCAGCCGGAATTCCGATCAAGATGAAAAGGAACAGCGCCGCACGGAGGGAAAGTTTGGATCGATCGGCGGGCATCATCGGGGCGCTGCGCCAAGACTCGCAAAGCACGAGGAAGAATCGCGCGCGGCGAGCAGGGCTGCAAGAAATGATAGCACAGCGCGCGAGGCGCGCCGGCGGGTGCGGATTGGGATTTGCGCTAACTGTATCGGGCATAGGACGGCCGCTCGCTCCGGCCTTTGGTGGCATAGACTTTCTACCCTGAGCGTTTCGGAAGGGCAGTCTGTGGATTTTCATTTGAGCTTGGCTGATGCCAGCAGTCTGAGCTTGAGAACGGAACCCCACAGACTGAAGTCTGTGCCACTTTACGCGCGACCGCGCCCCGTTTGATGACGGGGCGCGGTTCGCGTACTGGCCACCGGCCGGGTGGCGCTCGCTCGGGAAAATCCTTCGCAGGGGCGGCGGTCCCTGTCCCGGTTTCCGGCGAGCGTCCCGCAAGGGTTTTGGCCGGCGGATCTCAATCTCACTTGGTCTTCGCCAACTGCGTCTGCTTGCGGGCCGGCGCGGGAGCTTCTTGCTCAGTGTCGTCCGCGCCGGTCGCCGGCAGGCCGCCGGAGAAGGCCGAGCGCAGCACGTCGGAGGCGAAGAAGTTGCGCCCGTCAGTGGGCACCATGATGATCTGCAATTTATCGGAGAGCCGCTCGGCGATAATTTTCTGGATCAGCATGGGATTCTGCTTCAGCACGGCCGCTTCGCCCTGCAAGCGCTCATTGTCGGCTGCCGCCGTGAGACGAATCGTTTCGGCGTTGGCTGCAGCGTTCAGGCGTGTGGTGTCGGCGCTGGCTTCGGCGCTGAGGTGGGCGGTTTCGGCATCGGAGACCGCCAGCAGGTGCCGGCGCTCGACTTCCGCTTTGCTGTCAATCACTTTAGACTGCGCGGCGGCCTCGGCATTTTCCACCGTGGCTTCCTTGCGCGCCTGCGCTTCGAGTTTGGACTGCTCGATCTGCTTCTGCTTCAGCGGCAGGGTGTACTGCATGGCATCGGCTTCGGCCTTGGCCGCGATCACGCGGGACTCGGCATCGGCCTGCGAGTGCTTCACCTGCTGGGCCTTGGCAGCTTCGGCCTGGAGCTCCGCGATCTTCACCTGCTTCTCATAGATCGCGGTTTCAAATTCCATCCGCTCGCTCTCCTGTTCCTTGAGCAGAATTCCTTCCAGGCCCTTGGCATATTCCTCGGGCAGGTGAACGTCGCGCAGCAGAACTTCCTTCACGACGATGCCGTCCGAGCCCAGCCGGTCCGTGATGGTCCGAGTGGTCCGGGCGCGAAATTCATCGCGCTTCGTGGAAAACACTTCGCGAACGACGTACCCAGGAGCAAGGTCACGAAACGTGGTGGACACCACCGGCGCGACGATTTCCGAATCCACCGGCTGGGCAAGATTGGCGTGAATGTAGGCCAGTTTCTGCGGATCGAGCCGGTAGCGAACGGAGATTGCCAGGCCGATGGTCAGGCCCTCGCGCGTCTGAACGGTGAGGGTCTCATTCTTGGTGGCTGCGTTTTTGGTAGCGGCATCTTTGTTAGCTGCATCGGGCGCGGCTTTGGTGGTGAACAGATGATCGCGCAAGTCATACACCGCGATGCTCTGCACGAACGGCACGATCAGGTGCACGCCGGGATAGAGCGTTCGCGGCTCGACGCCGGAAATTTGGCTGATTCGCACGCCACCCGACCCTTCCGGCACCATCGCCATGCTCATCGCCAGCAGGAACGGAACGCATGCCCATCCAAACAATTTCGCGGCGAGCAGCCAGCGGATGGGGCGGTTCTGCCCCGCCGATTCGGCCGCCCCGGGCTCCCCCGAGCCCATCAGCCTTTGAAACTGCATTGCCAGATACACGTCATACCCAACCACACCCGCGGCCGTGCCGAACATTGCGACTCCCGCGGCCATCAGCAACCACTTCAGTGCGAACATGACTGGCTCCTTTCCCTACGCCCGATCCCAAGCGATGGCTTGGGCGGACTACGCGGCCCGGCTTCGCCGAACCGCTTCCTGCCTTCTGGCGACCGGGCGGCTGTCGAGTGCAGGGTGCTGGATGGTTGCGGCGCTGGTCAGCGGCATGAGCCGGAACAGCCCGCGTAGAGTCATCCACGCCATCCACAGCGCCAGCAGGAACGAGAGCAGCACCGTCGCCATCAGGATCGATCCGTTCAGTAAGGCTTCCATCGCAGGTCCTCGCTTTCCACGCGGCGGAAAATTGCACGGGGCGGGCCAAGTTGCCGGACGCTGATTCGGAACGGTTTGTGCTTGCATGGCCCGGCCAAACATGTGGCCTGCTGAACACGCTGTGTTCAATTGGGGCAGCGGCGGCTTGCGCTGTTGGGGCGTTCGAATACTCAACTGCAACGCGGGACCGATTCGTAAACGCAACGGTTGGGCTATACTGAAGCCAGGGTTGCCACGGAAGCTGGGCCGCAATGCGTAAAGAAGGTATCCAAATCGGGCGGATTTATGGGATACCGATCTTCCTTCATACCAGCTGGTTCATCATTTTTGGCCTGATTGCTTTCTCTTTCGCTTCTGAATTTGACGCCCTGCAGCTGAACCTGCCCACCTCGCGCCTGGTGGGCCTGGGGCTGATGACCAGCGCGCTGTTTTTCGGCTCGCTGGTGTTTCATGAGATGGCTCACAGCCTGGTTGCCAAGCACTACAAAATTCCCGTGGTTTCCATCACCCTGTTCGTTTTCGGCGGCGTTTCCCGGATCGCCCGCGAACCGGAGCGCGCGGTGGAGGAATTCAACATCGCGGTGGCCGGCCCGCTTTCCAGCATGTTCCTGGCGGCCGGCTTCTGGCTGATCGCCCGGCACGCGGGAACCAACTTAATTCTGAGCACGCTGGCGGGATCGCTGGCTTGGATCAATTTCAGCCTGGCGCTGTTCAATCTGATCCCAGGGTTCCCCCTGGATGGCGGACACATTTTTCGATCCATCGTGTGGGGATTTAACAAGGATCACGCGCGCTCGACGCGCATGGCTGCGCGGTCGGGACAAGTAATTGCGTATGCGATGATCGCGCTGGGGGCGGTGACGGCGGTCAGCAATCGCGTGGTGCTCGGCGTGGGCGGGCCGGTGGGTGGATTGTGGCTGGCATTTATCGGCTGGTTCATCCTGTCCGCTGCCAAGCAGAGCCAGGCGCAGGTGGAAGCGCGCGGAGCGCTCGAAGGGCTGCGCGTGGCGGACATCATGACGCCGGAGTTATACACGGTAGGACGCGAGATTTCGCTGGAAGATTACGCCCGCGAGATGGTGCGCACCGGGCGCCGGGCGCATCTGGTGGTGGCGGGCAACGAACTGGTCGGACTGGTTACGGCGGAGGCCTTGAGCGCCGTGCCGCAGCACGATTGGGACGTGACTTCGGTGCAGGCGGTGATGCTGCCGAAGAGCAAACTGCACTGGGCCGCTCCGGAAGAGCCCGCGCTGTCGCTGCTCGATCGCATGCGCACGATCGGAATGCAGCAGATGCCGGTGATTGCGGGAGGGAACGTGGTGGGTATCGTTACCCGCGATTCCATCCTGCGGGTGTTGCAGTCGCGGCAGCAGGCCGGCTCGTTCGCGAAGTAGTCGAGGGCACTACGCCAGTTTCCCCGCCAGCCCGGCAAGCGTGTGAACTGTAACGTCCGGCTGAAACTCCCAGGGATCAAAGATGCGCTTCGGATCGCGCTGTACCCACGCGCCGCGCAAACCGCAAGCTTTAGCGCCGATCACGTCAAATGGATTGCTGGAAATCACCCACACTGCATTCTTCGGTGCGCGAACTTCGGCGGCGAGATATTCATACACGGCGGGATCGGGTTTGAAGGTGCGGATCGCATCCACGCTCACAATCTTTTGGAAGCGCGCTAGGATTCCCGCATGCTCCAGCGAAGCGCGCACCGCGGCCTGCGTTCCGTTGGAGAACGCGACGATTTCAAATTTTTGCGCCGCCACTTCATCGAGTGCGGCAGCGGCATCCGGAAACGCGGGCAACCGCTGGTATTGGGCTAGGAGCGCCTGCTGCGCGTCCTCGGAAAGCGCGATTCCCATCTGCGCGGCTACAAAGCGCAACGCCTGCGCCGTGCACGCGCCGAAGTTCTGATACTTCTTCATCAGCGCCCGCCGAAACGAGTACTCCAGCTGCTTGCTGCGCCAAAGCTCCGAAGCCTCTTTCGCTTTTTCGCCGAACGCGGCGCGCAGGTGCTCCTCCATTCGGAAAGGGTCGATCAGCGTGCCGTACACGTCGAACGCCAGAACCGGAGCGTGCTTCTCAGTGGACATTGAAATTCCTCGCGCCGCCAGCATAAACGCCAACTCCCCAGAGTGGAATCAGGAAGATGGATTTTTCAACTTTCTGTCTCGGGGGGGAAGAAACCTTGGCCCGCTTCAGGAACTGATTCAGCTTCTTGCGAGGGACCTGACGTAGCTCACTCCATGTCTGTGCAGGCCTTCGGGCAGTTCGCGGTAATACGCAATCTTGCAGGCGACGAAAATGTTGACACTGCCCTTGGAGTACGGGACCGCGGCTTCAATCTGCGTGCCGATGGGATAATTGTTGCGGCTCTTGAATCGAAAGCCTCCGCGCGACACGTCTTCCAACTCCACGACGGTTTCCCTTCCGTTAAACCGGATACAGGCGGAGCCCTTCATCGCTGTGCGTTTGTCCCGGCGCTTTTCCTGCTGCGCTTGAGAAGTTTCCTGTGGAGGGGGCATCTGCTGCCGCCGGTCGGTTCCTCCGCGCGGGGTGACGCGGCGCTCGGACACCCGGCGCTCGGTGTGCTTCCAGATGGTGGACGAGTTGCTGCATTCGCAGTAGCGCGTCAAGGCCTGTTTCGACTCGAAAATGCGGGCCTCGATTTCGGTGAGTGCAACCCGTTCCACGGTGTGGCACCGGCTGCAAGCCATGATCATCCACTTTCCGGGCTGCGCGTCGGGGAATTCGGCGTGCCACAGGTTCGCCGAAGGATCGAGAAAGGAAATTCCGTACACATGTGCGCCTTTGCCCTCGCGGATGAGGCCGACCACGCGGGCGGCTGTTTCCTGGTTGGTCGCCGGGTTCGATACGGTCAGCTCCGATTCGGGAGCCAGTTTCTTGGTGAGCGGGATGGTCGCCCCATCGCGGGTGAGAGTGAGAATTTTGGTGCGCTCCATGATGGGAAAACCATCGAGGTCGGCGCCAAAGACCACAATCTGCAACTCGGTGCCCGGGGCGGTCAGCAGCGGATCGGCTTTCTTGGTCATGGTCAGCTACAACAGAGCAATTCCTGCCTCTATAGTACAGAGCGACGAAGCGTGCGGCACAGCGCAGATACGAAAGATGTCCTATGTCCAACAGCAGAGTGTGGCCTATACCGTGCTGCTCGCGACCCGACGATTTTTTACCGCTCATGAAAAAAACTGGCCGCGATTCCCCGAGGAAATCCGAGGAATCGCCGGCCAGCTTCTGCGAATCAAGAACGACCGCCAGCGGCTGAAGCCTTGAGTAGAGGTCGCTGTTCGGCACGGCTGAAGCCGTGCCCTACAAAGCTACCAATCCTCACTTCGGATCCAATTTTCGGATCCTCAATTTGTACCCAGCTTGGTGTTCTAGAACTGGAACCGCACGGACAACTGCGCCTGCCTCGGATCGCCTACACCTTCCCGGAGGAAGCCATCGAAGTTGAACAAAGCCGGGCTGGTGAGCGTGTTGATGTTGTTGGCGTTGTTAAACAGATTGAAGATTTCCATCTTGGGTATCAGCGACATGCGCTCGCCGAGGTGGAAGGTGCGATCCAATGCCAGATCGAACGTGAAATAGGCGTTGTCCTTACGCAGGTGATTGCGTCCGCAGTCGACTCCGTTCACGAACCGTGTGCGCGAATTGCTGATCGTGCAGGGCGCTCCGCTGCCGTCTCCAGCGGAATTGTCGGTGATGGGCTGGGCGGAATGCGCCTGCATGCGGACGTCGCCGTTAAAGCCCCAGGGCAGCTTGGCGTAGGTATAGAAATTGAAGCGGTGCCGCTCGTCGCGGTCCGAGTACGCATATTCCGCCTTCAGGTTGTAGAAATTGGCGTAGCGGAAAGTGAACGGGTCGCGCTCGTTGGAATCGTCGTCCATGTCCTTGGAGTAGGTGTAGTTGGCCTCCATCTGAAACTTCTGGCCCAGATGTTCCTTCACTCCCACTGTGACGCCGCGATAGAGCGAGCGGGCGTCGCTGGTGGTGTTGGTGATGCTCCCCAGATTGGGGAACGGCATATTTCCGGTGTAGTCCACCGTATCGCTATTGAGATTCGCGGGAATGGCAAACCCGGACTTGGCGCTGTTGGGATCCTCGAACCGCGTCAGGTGCACGCCCATACTCCAATCGAACTGGGCGTAAGCGGACAGTGAGGAGCCGATCTGCTGTTCGTACGCGACATTCACCGAGTAGATTCGAGGATTGGCGTAGTCCTTGCTGAATACCGTGACGCCCGGTTGGAACGGGAAGGTTCCCGGCGCCAGGAGCGGAATTGGAACGGTGTTCGGATAGGTCGGAGGAGCGCCGCCCGTCGCCGTATTGAAGAAATCGCAAGCGGGCGCGTCCACGCAACTTGAAGCGAAAATTGACTGCTGTTGCACGCCGTTGGTGGTAAGGGCTCCGACCTGCGTCAGCATGTTCTGTCGGGCATTGAAGATTCCCCAACTGGCTCGCAAAGCCGATTTTCCGTTGCCACGAATGTCCCACGCGAATCCGACTCGCGGCTGGAACATTTTTTTCTGATTCGGCAGGAATCCAGTGGAAGGAAACTTTGGATCCGACAGGTTCGAGCCGTAGGCGGTCTTTGCCGGCGCGAGCGTGGGATCGGGGAAAATCTGCGCTTCCCATCGGAGGCCGTAGTTCAACGTGAAATTCCTGGTGACCTTCCAGGTGTCCTGCAGGAACAGTGCGTATTCGTTGTTGGCAATGGACGACGCGCCGGAAGCATCGAGCGACTCTCCGGAGGTCGTCGGTCCATGCTGCAAGTAGAAAAGTAGCGGGCCCTCGGTGGCGAGCGAAGCATCCGGGCACGTCGCGGTCGCCTGCCCGCCGATCATCGGCCGGGTGAGCAAAGATGCATCGGTGAATGCGCCGCTGGCGCATTCCTCGGTGGAAGGACCGAAGCCCGGACCGAGAGACGCGGGTGAGGCGTAGTGCAGGAACCCCACGGCGCTGTCAAACAGGTAGCGGCCACCGAAGAATCCGCGGAATATCTGGGTATTCGCGCTGTGAAGAAAGTCGCCGCCGAACTTAATGGTGTGGGCGCCGTGGATGATTGAGAAATTGTCGCGAATCTCGGTGCGCCAGAAAACCTCGTCGACTTTCGGCTCAAAGAAAAACGGCTGCCCAAAACGGAAGGAAGGTACGAATCCGATTCCCGTGTCCGGGACGGCCGCGGTGTCCGAGTCCAGCCGGGGACGGTTTTCGCGGGAATACGTGAAGTGCGCCTCGTTGAGTTTGGTCGGCGAAACGGTGGTAAACCAGTTGGCGTTGAACGTTTGCACCTTCGCGGGTCCTTCAATTCCGTTCGCGGTGGTGCCGTAGGTTGGTACATCGAACGTCTGGTTGAGATTCTTGGACCAGTCAAAATTGTAGGAGGCGGAAATCTGGTTGCTGGAGTTCAGATTGTAATCGCCACGCCCGAAACCTGCGCCGTTGCGAATCTGGTGGCTGACCGGCAAGCCGTCATTTTCATTGAAATTGGTCTTCATGAAATTGAGCAGCACCAGCCGCTGGCAGTCCGCGTTGGCGGAGATTTGCGCGTCAGTAATATTGGAATTGAAAACCGGATTGGAAACAGCGCACGGCGTTGAGCCGATCGGCACGCTCAAATTGTTGCGCGTCAAATCCTCAAGGATGCCCTCGCCGCTGCCGAAGAAGAACAGCATATCCTTCACGATCGGCCCTCCGACGGTGCCGCCGAATTGTTCGCGCTTAAAGTCCTGCAGCGGCATTCCGTCCGAGGTGTGCGACGTCAGGGCCTCGAGGCGCTGATAATAAAATGCGCTGCCGTGCACTTCGTTGGTTCCGGACTTGGTGATCACATTGACCACGCCGCCGGCGGTGCGTCCGAATTCGGCGTTCGCGCCGCTGGCCACCACCTGGAATTCCTTCACGGCGTCCAGAGTGATATCGATGGCCGCACGCTGGCCGCCCAACTGCTCGCCGAAAAATCCGTTATTGAAATCGCCGCCATCCAGGCTGATGTTGTTGAACACGCCGCGCTGGCCGTTGAAGTTGATCTCGTCGCCGTCGGGGCCTTGGACGATGCTCACCCCAGGAGTGAGCGTCAGCAGGTCCTCGAATTTCCTGCCAAGGAGCGGCGTTTCGGCGACCGCCTGCTCGTCCAGTGTGTCGGTCGATGTGCTGCTGACCGTATCCACGATGTCCGGCGTCGCGGTGACTTCGATCTTCTCCTGGGTGGCCGAAACTTTCATGGTCACCGGCAGCGACAACGTTTGACCGACCGTCAGCGTGACTCCCGTCTGGTCCATCGTCGCAAATCCGGATTTGGAGATTGTTACCGTGTACCGGCCGGGCGCCAGCGATAGAAACTGAAATCGGCCGTCGGTGTCGGTCATCACAGTCGCGGACAGATTGGTATCGAGATTCGTCGCTTGAACCGTTGAATCTGCCACGGCTCCGCCTTTTTCGTCCACCACCGTGCCTTGAATGCTCCCCGTTGTTATCTGCGCCTGCCCCCAGGCGCGCCCGCCCATCGAAAGGTAGAAAATCAGCAGCGTCAAAATCACAACCAATCTACGCATGGAACACCCCCTCAGTTTGTAGAGACTTTTGAGCCGGACGACATGGTCAGCGCACCTTCACAGGACACACCTATAGAAAGACGGCGGGGTCTAAATTGATTGTGGTTCTCCGACAATCAATTGCAGTAACCCTACAAATGGATGGGACAAAAATCAAGGCCAAGCCTGTGGGAAACCCAAAAGACTGTTCCGCATTGGCTCTCGGCTGGCACGATTCGGGTCCGGGCCCTGCCGATCTCTTCGCCCATGGCCAGCCGCGGCCACAGCCGGGCGTCCGCCGGCACACACGAACGCAACCTCCATTGACAACGTTTCCGGCCTCCGACATCCTAGGCGCACAGGTCAGGGTGAAGCGCTCGACTGCGGAGCGGCCTTTGGCTTGAACTTTTGCGCGGAGTCTTGCCGAAATGTCATTGCCCAGCGAAAAAAGTCTGTCCGCACTGCTCGATGAACGCCGCACGTTTCCTCCGTCGGAGGATTTCCGGAAGCACGCCAATTGGAACGATCCGGCAGTGTACGAGCGAGCGGCGAAGGACCCGGAAGCATTCTGGGCGGAACAGACTAGGAATCTCGACTGGTTCAAGCCCTACGAGAAGGTGCTCGAGTGGAATGCGCCGTGGGCCAAGTGGTTTGTGGGCGGAAAGCTGAATGTTACGTACAACTGCGTGGACCGGCACGCGCACTCCGCGCGGCGGAATAAAGCGGCGATTATCTGGGAGGGCGAGCCCGGCGATTCGCGCGTCTTGACTTTCGGGATGTTGGAGCGCGAGGTGAATCGTTTTGCCAACGCGCTGAAGTCGTTGGGCGTGGTGAAGGGCGATCGCATCGCGATCTATATGGGCATGGTCCCCGAACTGGCCATCGCCATGCTGGCCTGCGCGAAAATCGGCGCGGCCCATTCGGTGGTGTTCGGCGGATTTTCCGCGGAGGCGCTGCGCGAGCGCATCAATGACGCCAAGGCGAAAGTGTTGATCACGGCGGACGGCGCGTGGAGGCGCGGGACGGTCGTCTCGCTGAAGGCCAGCGTGGACGACGCTTTGACCGGGACTCCCACGATTGAGAAAGTGGTGGTCCTCGAGCGCATCGGGAAAAACGCGCAGGTTTCGATGAAGCCCGGTCGCGACCTGTGGTGGCATGACCTGGTGGCCAACGCATCGACGGAATGTCCCGCCGAGCCCATGGACGCCGAGGACATGCTGTTCATCCTGTACACCAGCGGCACCACCGGCAAGCCCAAGGGCGTGGTGCACACCACCGCCGGGTACTTACTCGAAGTCAGCACGACGCATCGCTACGTCTTTGACATCAAGGAAGACGATGTCTACTGGTGTACCGCCGATATCGGTTGGGTGACGGGACACTCCTATATTGTGTATGGGCCTCTCGCCAATGGCACGACCACGGTGATGTACGAAGGCACTCCCGACTTTCCGGATCGCGGGCGCTTCTGGGAATTGATTGACAAGTACGGCGTGAACATTTTTTATACTGCGCCGACAGCCATCCGCACCTTCATGCGCTGGGGCAAGGAAATTCCCGGGAAGTACAAACTTTCTTCGCTGCGCCTGATTGGAACCGTGGGCGAGCCGATCAATCCCGAGGCTTGGATCTGGTACAACGAAACGATTGGCCACGGGCGCTGCCCCATCGTCGATACCTGGTGGCAGACGGAAACCGGCGGCATCATGATTTCTCCCCTGCCCGGTCTTACTGCAACGAAGCCCGGCTCAGCCACCAAACCGCTTCCGGGAATCGTCGCGGAGGTCGTGGACATCGACGGCAAGTCGGTTGGCCCAGGTGGAGGCGGGTACCTGGTGCTGAGCAAGCCGTGGCCTTCGATGCTGCGCACCGTGTATGGCGATCCCGACCGCTACGTGCAGAACTACTGGTCACGCTATCCCGGGAAATATTTTACCGGTGACGGCTGCAAGCTGGACGAAGACGGATATTTCTGGCTGCTGGGACGGGTGGACGACGTGATGAACGTTTCCGGCCATCGCATCTCGACGTATGAAGTGGAAAGCGCGCTGGTCGATCACAATTCCGTGGCCGAAGCGGCGGTGATCGGCAAAACGCATGAGATTAAGGGCCAGGGAATTTCCGCGTTCGTGACATTGAAGGAAGGAATCCAGGCCAGCGACAAACTGAAAGACGAATTGAAAAATCACGTGGCCACGAAAATCGGCTCGATCGCCAAGCCCGACGATATTTTCTTTACCGCCGAACTGCCCAAGACGCGCAGCGCCAAAATCATGCGCCGCCTGCTGCGCGATATCGCCGAAGGGCGGGTGCTCGGGGACACCACGACGCTGGCCGATCCGACGGTCATCGCCAAGCTGAAGGAGCAGGCCAAGGACGAGGGGTAAAGCCCGTACGGCCGGCGCGCGAAGCCTGCTGGTTGACGCCTTAGCTATTTCCGCCCTAACATACCCTCATGCTTCCTGAGAGACCCTCCGGCGAAGAGGTGTCCCGGAACGGCGCCCAAAACGCCGCCCTGGCCGACCAGTTTGGCCGGCCCCTGCGCAGCCTGCGCGTTTCCGTCACAGATCGCTGCAACCTGCGCTGCAATTACTGCATGCCGCAGGAGGAGTACGTCTGGCTGCCGCGGCAGGAACTGCTGACGTTTGAGGAAATTGCGCGGCTGGTTGAGGTCTTTACTTCGCTCGGCGTCGAAGACGTGCGCCTAACCGGGGGCGAGCCGTTGCTGCGCCGGGACTTGCCGCAACTGGTTCGAATGCTGGCCGCTAATCCGCGGATTCGCGACCTGGCGCTGACCACCAATGGGGTCCTGTTCGAAGAGCAGGGCGAGGCTCTGCGCGCGGCTGGATTGCATCGCGTGACGCTCAGCTTGGATACCCTGCGGCCGGAAAGGTTCGCGGCGCTGGCGGGCCGCGACACGCACGCCCAAGTGCTTGCGGGGATCGAAGCGGCGCGGCGGCTGGGTTTCCCCCAACTGAAGTTGGACACCGTCGTATTGCGTGGCGTGAACGAAGATGAGCTGGCCAATTTGATCGAGTACGGGCGAAGGGTTGGGGCCGAGGTTCGATTCATCGAGTACATGGACGTGGGCGGCGCGACGCAATGGTCGCAGGACAAGGTTTTTTCGCGCGCCGAGATGCTGGAGCAGCTAGCGAAGCGCTACGGCACGATCACGCCGCTACGTGAAAATTCTTCCGCGCCTGCCGAGCGCTTCCGGCTTCCGGACGGCACGGTGTTCGGCATCATCGCCTCGACTACCACACCATTCTGCAGGAGCTGCGACCGTAGCCGGCTGACCGCCGATGGGCTGTGGTATTTGTGCCTGTATGCGCAGGCAGGGATTGATCTTCGGCAGATGTTGCGCGGCGGCGCTTCAGCCGAGGCGATTGCCGCGCGCATTTCGGATATTTGGCGCGGGCGCACGGATCGCGGCGCAGAATTGCGCGCGGCAACCGGGCAGCGCGGCGTGCTGGTGGGTATCGAGCAGCTGCGGCTGGATCCACATTTGGAGATGCATACGCGGGGCGGGTAGAAAGCGCGACAGTCTTCGCCGGACTGGGGAATAAATCCTAGGATTGTCATTCTGAGCGAAGCGAAGAATCTCTCTTTGTTGTTTGCCTGAACGTAAATCGAAGAGAGATTCTTCGCTTCGCTCAGAATGACAGCGTTCTTAGTTTTTTTTTGCAGCCGGTTACGCAGGTCCAGCCTGGACTCAGAGCGTAAAGCTCGTATACACCGACGTGCGCAGCGCGGGCGTGAACAGCCGATCCGACCAGTACCTGCCGAACCGCCAGCCGATCTCCCAACGATCACTCACCCGCTTTACCTTGTAAGCCAGCGCCGAATCCAATTCGCTTCCGTAATGCACGTGCAAGTTGTCCGAGTGATAGTCGTAGTAAATCAGCGTGGCGACGAGCCCATCGATATAGCGAATGGGACCGCGCGCGTAAATGTAGCGGGCGTCCAGGCCATTGCCGCCGGCGGCGCTTGGATCGTTCACAAACAAATCCGTCCAGCCGTTGAAGGGCGGCGCGAGCGGCGTCGACAACTTGTCGGTGAGACTGCGGCCGCCGAGCAGCGCGTAGCCTGCCTTGATGTAATAATCGCGCCAGCCCGGACCGAGCTCGCCCAGATAATAATTCGCATCCACACGGTTGGGATTGGTGCCGTAGTTTTTCTGCTTGGCGTATTCGGCGGTGTAGACGATGTTCCAGTCTTTAGTGATTTGATAAGGGCCCGTGAGACGCACGCCGTAGGTCTGCGTGGACATGGAAAATTGCGTCGGCGCGCGATAGTCCAGCAGCAATCCGTATTGCGAGACGTTGATCCGGCCGGGATCGGTCCACTTCAAATTCCACATGTGCGTGTGCATGGGCGGCTTGCCGTCGGTCGCGTCGTAGCCCACCACCCGATACGCGCGGTTGATAAAGGCATAGGTAAATGAAAACTTCAGCGGGAGTTCCCCATCGATTCGAGCGGCGTCAAAGGTTCCATGCACCTGGCGCCAGTACGAAACGCTGAGGAAGCGCCCGTCATTCAGCGACAGCTCCTGCCGCCCGAGAGTCACCATCACTTTCTTGTCCGCGACTCCGTGGTTCCATTGCAGGTATCCCTGATTGAGCTGCAAGCTTCTGGGGTCCAGAATCGCCGGGCGGTCCGGACGATTCTGCGACGGGCGCGTGGGATCGCTATAGTCCGCAGGGCCGGTGACCAGCACCGATTCTCCTGAAGCGAACAGTAAAAATCCGTGAACTTCCGGCGTCGCATAGCCAAGCATCAGCCGCAGCGTGGGGGCATACGCGGTTCCGGTGAAGGGCGCGCCGTCGCGTTCAAAAGCCTCGACTCGATAGCGGGCGTTGAACGCAATTTTTCCTTCCTTGAGCCATGACCAAAATTCGCGAGGCGCAGCTTCGGGGGCGGCCTGATTTTGCTGAGCATCCGTCTGCGGCGCTTGATCCGGTTGGAGCTGATTTTGCGGGACCGGAGTCTGGACGGGCTGATCCTGCGCCGCGATTCGCGCGGGCATGGCGAGACAAAAAGTTGCCAGAAGGAATTGAAGAATGAGGAAGCCGCTAGATGGCCGCGAGATCATGATCGCCCGGCCTTGCGGCGTTCGACCAAATATTCCTGTCCCCAGGTTTCGTTCTTACGTGCAGGCAGCCAGACCCAAATTCTTCGCTGAGCAGAAATTTTCAAACCAATTGCACCCGTAGTTTCTATCCTACATCAAGAATCGATCCATTGCAGGTGATTGATGATAGCCACAGGGTAAACTGCGGCGCTTGATGGCTTACTGTTGCATGCACAAATTACAAAACTGGAAGAGCGGAGAATCGCTATGTGAGATTAAATGCTACAACTGGGGGGCTACGGTTGCTGCGGCAATCGCAAAACCCGCACAGCGAGGAGTCGCTGTGCTACTGAGAGCTTACACGACCGTTTCCGCGCTCCACGCGGCGACGCGGTCGCGGCCTTCGCGCTTGGCGCGATACAGAGCCTGATCGGCCGCGCCCAGCACTTCGCTGATCGTGGACCCGTGGTCCGGAAAAAGGGCCACGCCCATGGAAACGTTGATCGCTCCGAGCAGCTGGCCGGCGTACTCGACATTCAACTGCTTCACTTGCTGGCGCAAAATCTCGCAGCGCTGCACCGCGCCCGCCAGGTTGGTGTCGGTCAGCACTAGCGCGAATTCCTCTCCCCCATAGCGGCAGGCAATGTCCTGCCCGCGGGTGTTCCGTCTCAGAAAATCTCCGAGCGTGCGCAGGAGTGTGTCGCCAGCCTGATGGCCAAAGGTATCGTTGAATCGCTTGAAATGGTCCAGATCCATCATGATGATGCAAAGTGAGGTTTTGTTGCGGTTGGCACGGCTGAATTCCCGCTCCAGCGATTCTTCCATGTAGCGCCGGTTGAAGAGCCCGGTGAGCGGATCGCAGATCGATTGATTCTTCAGCGTCTCTTTCAACTTCAGATTTCCAAGAGCCAGCGCTACCTGGTCGGAGAGTACGCCGGCCAACTGGCGCTCGGTCTCCGCGGCAGGCCGTGGGAACGCATCTTGCTGCTCCGCTCCGCGCCTTCTCTGCAGGCTGACGATTCCGATCGACTCGCCCAAAGCCATCAAGGGCACGCAGAGAGATTCCGATACTTGACCGACATCGACGTGGCGGCACGGCGAGACTTTTTCCCCGGTGCGAAATCCCTGCGGCTTGCCGCGGCGCAGCGCCCAGCAGTCATCCGGCGCAAAAACGCGGTCACCATCCGCCGTAGTTCCCCAATGCGAAACCGCCTCCACAGCGGTCCTGGAGGCGCTGGTTACGCAAACGGCGCCTGACCACCCGGGAAACAACTGCTCCGCCGCGTTGCTGATCTCGCGATAGGCCTCGACCGAATCCTTGCAGGTCTGCAGCCGGCTGCCCATTTCGCTCAAAATGTCGATTTCCTTGGAGCGCTGCTCGAGTTCCTGTACTTTTCGGGCCAGCTCCGCGTTGGCGTGTTGCAGTTGGATTTCGGCGTGCACGCGTTCGGTCACGTCCTGAACGCTTCCCACCAGCTTCAAAGGCTGGTGAGTCTTGGGATCGACGATGATGTCGCCGCGTTCGTGGACGTGGCGCTCGCCGCCATCGGGCCGGATGATCCGGAAATCGATGGCATAAGGCTTGGCTTCGCGAAGGGCGTAGTCCAGCGACTGCCGCACTTCTTCTTTTTCATCCGGGT
The DNA here is from genome assembly GCA_035295105.1 of Candidatus Acidiferrales bacterium. Taxonomy (GTDB): domain Bacteria; phylum Acidobacteriota; class Terriglobia; order Acidiferrales; family UBA7541; genus Palsa-360. Next base: position 33,975 of record DATGJQ010000102.1, read on the forward strand.
GCACCAGGCGAAAGAAGGCGCGCCGGGACGGTTCGGTTTCGGCGCGGTCGTATCCAAAGATCCGATACACTTCGTCCGACCACGTGACCGGATTCTTTTCCGGATCTTCGCGGTCGACCAGATCGATTTCAATGCTGCCAAAATGCGCGATGCGCTGCGCCGCGGCCAGATTGGCCTCGCTCTGCTGCAGGCGCTGCTCGGCAATTTTTCGCCGGGTAATGTCGCGGTGCAAGCCAACGATTCCCACAACGTTATCGTTCTTGTCCACCAGCGGAACCTTGGTGGTGTGCAGCACTTTTGTTTTTCCTTCGGCGTCCTGGGTGGTGCGCTCGGTTTCCAGGGCTGTTCCGCCGGTCCGCATCACCTGCAGGTCGTCGGCATGCAAGGCGCTGGCGCGCTCTTTGGGGAACAAATCGAACGCCGTCTTCCCTATTAATTCCTCGGGGGATTTCACGCCGTGAACCGAGGCGAAGGCCTTATTGGCGAGCAAGTAGCGGCCCTGGCTGTCCTTGGCGAAAATGCTGTCGGGAATATTGTCGGTAACCGTGCGAAGGACGTTACGCTCGAGCGCCAGCTTGTTTTCCGTTTGGGCGTGCGACAGCAGAGCGCGGTCGAGGCGCCGCGTGGCGTAAAAGGTTCCGACGACCGCGGCAATGGTCCCAATGCAAACGGTTACCGCCTGATGTTGCACGGAATTTAAATGGGGAAAGAGGTAATGCTCCGCTCTCTCGAACGCCGTCAAGCCCATTGCGACGAGTATCGTCAGCCACGCGAGGCCTGACCAATCGGTCTGGTGGCTTGCGCGCGCGCTGCCCTCGACTGCTGAAAGGGGCGTGCTTAATTTTCCCGACGACTCACTGGCCTTCATGACACCTGCCGACGCAACTCCGCCTGCCGCAATCGCGTGAAATTCAGAGGGAAGTCCCGTTTAATCAGGATACCGCCGCCGGCGACGGACGAGGCTAAAAACCTTCGGCGATGTGATTAAATAGGTAATTGCGGCCGGACAACAACACAACAGCCTGCTAAGTGGCACAGACTTCAGTCTGTAGGGTTTCATTGTTCTTGTTTCGGGATGCGCCTTCGTTTTACGGGCGGATATGCACAGACTGAAGTCTGCGCCACTGGGCGTTCAAAACCGCCGCAAATCACTGTATAGTTTAGCCATGGCATTCAGCACCAAAACGCGCAGGCGATTGCGTTCGTGGCGCACCCGCGCGCGCGAATTGCGCGGCGTTGTCCGGGGCCTGTTTTCCACCCGGCATCCACTGCTGGTGCATATCATTCCCATCCGGCGCTGCAACCTGGCGTGCACGTACTGCAACGAATTTGACGATTTTTCCAAGCCCGTGGACACCGCGGAAATGCTTCGCCGCATCGACCGTTTGGGAGAGCTGGGCACATCCGTCGTTACAATCAGCGGCGGCGAACCGCTCCTGCATCCCGATCTGGACGCGATCATCGCGCGCATGCGGAAGAACGGAATCCTGTCCGGGATGATCACCAACGGCTACCTGCTGACCGCCGAGCGCATCGAGCGGCTGAATCGCGCCGGCCTGGAGTACCTGCAAATCAGCATCGATAACGCGGTGCCCGATGAAGTCTCGAAGAAGAGCCTGAAGGTGCTCGATCAGAAGTTGAAGCTGCTCGCCGATCACGCCGTCTTTCAGGTGAACATCAATTCGGTGCTGGGCAGCGGCGTGAAAAATCCGGAGGACGCCCTGCGCGTGGCGCGCCGTGCGCAGGAACTGGGCTTCACCAGCACGGTGGGAATTCTGCATGACGGTCAGGGGCAGTTGAAGCCGCTCGGCGGGCGCGAAATCGAAATTTTTGAAGAAATCATGGGCATGGGCAAGCGCGGCTTTTCGCGCATCAACGGATTCCAGCACAACATCGCCAAGGGCAAGACCAATGACTGGCGCTGCCGCTCCGGTTCGCGCTATCTCTACGTGTGCGAGGACGGCCTGGTGCACTGGTGCTCGCAGCAGCGAGGGTATCCGGGCATCCCTCTGGAAAAATACTCGGCGGAGGATCTGCGCCGCGAATATTTCACGAAAAAACACTGCGCGCCACTGTGCACCGTATCGTGCGTGCAGCAGATCGCGGTGGTCGACAATTGGCGCGGCCCGCAGACGCTGAAGCCGGTGGCGACTCCGCCGTCGTCGCCGGAGTCGCTGGTGCAGCTGCGCTGAAAGCGTGATTCGTGAATTGTGATTCGTGACCCGTGAAACCCTGGGCGGCGCACGGACGACTACGAACGCGCTTGAATCGAATCTTCGGAACGCGGCGAGGGAACGCCCGGCACCTGCGGTGAGAATGAGACATTTCTTCCGAGCCACGGTTTCAGCGCTCGTTTCCACCACATCAGCGCGCCGGTGACGAACAATACCGCCGGCGCCAGGCCTACAATCATCCACGTCACTTTGATCCACACCCCGCCGAAGCGACCGAAATGCGCCTGCGCCAGCCAGTACAACATGCGGTCTCCGAAGCGCAAAGTTCTGCTCGCGGAATTCAGCGGCTCAAAATAATCGACGGCCGCGTTGAACGTGCCCGGAATCGATAGATAGATTCCCGAGATCGCCCACATCAGGAGGAATCCCAACGTCCAGAATCCCAGCGCGCTGTGCACCGCCCAATTAAAACCCTTGGGATTGGACTTCCAGCGGAAACTCAGGCTGCGACGCCAGGAATCGATTCCCGGCCACCAGATGATGGCTCCGGTCACGCCCAGTAAGACGGTGAAGATTCCCCCGGCGGCGTTGAGCAGGCGGCCGGTCTTGGCAAGCAGAAGATTGTCATGCAGGTCCACCAGCCACAGGACAAAACGAAATGTGCGCCGGATGGGATCGCCCAGATCGGCGCCGGTATAAGGATTGAAGAGCCGCTGCAATTTTTGGCCGCCGCGAGCCAGCCAGATTTCCGCGGCCTGATCGGGATTGTTTCGCAACGAGACGCGGTCCACTGCGTACCCAGGATATGCCTGGACGGCGATGCGCGAGAGTTCTTCTTCGCCCATGCGGGCGCCCGGCCCGACGGCCACGCGCGGCTCGCGCGCCAGCGAACGAGTCATCTCGCGGCGAAAAACCAGCGCCGAGCCGGTGACGCTCATCAGAATCACGTAAAGCCCGAGGCCGATACCGGACCAGAGATGCACCTGGAACAGCGCCTTGCGCAGCCAAATCTTCTGCGGGCGTCGCTTCCATTTTTCCCAGGCGCTCATGGGGTGGTCCTCGCCAAGCCGGTATTACACCACAAACCGCAGGGGATGACGCACGGAACGGGCAGCGAGAATCGCCTGACCGCAGTTCACATTCTTCAGCCTGCGTAATTCGAGGGCCGTGCCGCATCGCAACAGCACATATCGCTACCCTTGCTTTGCACTCCGCCTTGTGAGATTACATCCGTGCCGACAAGGAGAGTGCCATGGATAACCCAGCCGCACTGATGTTCCTGATCCTGCTGGTGGTGATCGCATTTATCGTTCTGGGAGCGTTCCTGGGTTCATTCTTCACCATCAATACCGCCGAACGCGGCGTGGTCGAGCGGTTCAACAAATTTTCGCGCATCGCCGGCCCCGGCCTTTCGCTCAAGGTGCCTTTCGCGGAGACGGTGCACCGCGTGGATATGCGCGTGCAAGAACTTCCCTTCAAGATTGAAACGAAAACGAAGGACAACGTGTTCGTGGTCATTCCCGTGTCCGTGCAATATCAGGTGCTGGCCGACAAGGTTCCCGACGCGTACTACAAGCTCACCGATCCGCAGAAGCAGATCGAATCGTACGTTTACAACGTGATCCTCGGGCACGTTCCGAAACTGGCGCTGGACGAGGCGTACCTGGAAAAAGATCAGATCGCCAAAGCGGTGAAAGATGAGCTGGACGCGACCATGGAAAATTTCGGATATGCCATTGTGCGCGCGCTGGTCACCGACATCGTTCCGGATGCCCGCGTGAAAACCGCGATGAACGAAATCAACGCCGCGCGTCGCGAACAGGAAGCAGCGCTGGCCAAGGGCGAGGCGGACAAAACCATCGCCGTGAAAAAAGCGGAAGCCGAAGCGGAAAGCAAGCGCCTGCAGGGCGAAGGCATTGCCGCGCAGCGCAAGGCCATCATCGCGGGGCTTAAGGAATCGGTCGAGGATTTTCAAAAAGTGGTCGAAGGCACGACCGCGCGCGACGTGATGACGCTGGTCCTGCTGACGCAATATCTGGACACGCTGAAGGAAATCGGCGCGTCGGCCAACACCAACACGCTGATGCTGTCGCACGCTCCCGCCGAAATCCGCAACCTGCGCGACCAGATCAGCCAGGCCATCGCTGTCGGAGATCTGATTGGAGATAACGTCGGTAAGAAGCCGTCGCCGGCGGCGCCGGCGGCGGGAAGTTAGGGCGGCATCAGACTATATTGGCCGAAATGCGAGATTCGCGTCTTCCACCCGCATTGAGAGAAAAAATTCACGCGTAGCCGGATTGAAGCAAGCGCCGCGAAACGCTAATCTTGGTGGCCATGCCTACACTTCAGGAGCAGTTCGGCCAGATCGACATCTATCTTTTCGACCAGCTTCTGAAGGGCCGCATCTCGCCAGGGATGCGAGTCGTGGACGCCGGATGCGGCTCCGGCCGAAATCTGGTCTACTTCCTGCGGGAAAAGTACGAAGTCTACGCGGCGGACTCGGACCCACAGGCCGTGGAAGGCGTCCGCTCTCTCGCCCGGGCTCTCGCGCCGTCGCTTCCGGCATCGAATTTTCACGTAGAGGCGGTCGAACATATGTCCTTCGACGCTGCCAGCGCGGATCTGGTCATCAGCAACACGGTCCTCCATTTCGCCCGCGACGACGCGCACTTCGAGTCCATGCTTCAGGGATGCTGGCGAATCTTGAAGCCCGGCGGAATCTTTTTCTGCCGCCTCGGATCGTTGATTGGAATGGAAAGCCAGGTGAAACGCATTGAGGGGCGGCGCTACTGGTCGCCTGACGGCTCAGAGCGATACTTAGTGGACGAAGCGCTACTAGCCTCGGCTACGGAACGGCTCGGCGGCGAACTGGCTGACCCGCTGAGAACCACGGTTGTGCACGGTCAACGCGCGATGACGACTTGGGTCTTGCGCAAGAAATGAGCTGGTGTCCCAGTCTCTGAATTAGAACTTGAGGTACCCGTCCTTGATGCTTTTTCAAGGGCACACAGCGAGCCCTTCGCAAGGGACTAGTATTTTGGGCTACGGCACTCTAAACGCGGCAGATAGCTTTTTGCAACTGGCATTTGTCGGCGGTTTTGGCGGTAACGGCACAACCGCACGTCAGCAAAACGGTAAGGATTTGTCAGTAGCTCTTGCGGCCATACTTAACTCAATCATCCCGATTGAATCCACTGTTTAGGCCCCTAAGTGTGGACAAACTGATTCATGGTTGTAACCGGCTTCGAAGTACAATTCGGGCCAATGTCAATGTCGCAACGCATGAACTGGGATGTTAAGACGATATTTGTAGGACTGGTGTTATTGGCGGTCGGCGCCTTCGCACTCTCGATTGCCCATGCTGTGCAGCCAAGCCCAGATTCGCCTGCAACATTGATAAGGAACGCTTCCAACTCAGTGGCGTTACTCGGTATCATCGCTGTTCTCTCGGGTTCATTGGCAATTGCTGTGTCGTCGATGTCCTTCTGCGGGAGATGGGCGCCGAGGAAGCTTGCTCAAACCGGCCTTGTGTTTCTCGCGACCGCGGCCGTGATCTCAGGGATCGGTAAAGCATTTACTCCCCATACTTACGCCTGGGTGCCTGCGTTAATGCCATGGTGCGCGGCGATTTTCGCCGGAACAATCATGCTGTTGGCCGCCATGATTCGAGCGTTCAAGCGGCCGAAGGCCAAATCCTGAGAAGTCTTCCCGGCAACTGGGCATCGCAACCTCGCTCGCCGTCCGGCTAGTCGCTTACGTCGCGATTCTGCACCTAATTTCCTTCCGATGTTGACTATCGTTCCTCAGTTCGTGAAACGGGCTATTGCCACGGCAGTGGACTGAATTTAGGCTTAGTTCATATGAGGAGCAGGTTTATGGGGTTTCCGCATGCAAGCCAGTCTCGGTGGATGACAAGCGTTTTTGTGGCATTCTTTTGCGCCACGATACTACTTGCCGATGAGTGGCCGAGCCCTCAAACAAGAGAAGTGTTCAGTAAGGGACGCGACCATTTTGTGCGCATTGTTCCCGGCGAAAGCTGGGGCGATTCATTTGGCTTTGCAGGTGCTCCCAAGGGACCTTATGCGAAGGCCATTTTTTATCATCGCCAAAGCGACGGCTCGTACAGCCTGGGCGCAACAGTGTCACTCTTGAATCCTGTGGCCCCGGTTCAATTCTTCGTAAGCGACCAAGGCTACCTGATCACGCTCGACAATTGGCACAACATGGGCCATGGGAAAGTGCTAGCCCTCTATGGACCAGATGGAGCACCGATCAAATCGTACGAGCTTAGGGATTTGTTTTCGGAAGAAGAAATCGAACACTTTGATCACAGTGCATCTTCAATCTCGTGGCACAACGGACCCACATACTTACAGACGGATCAAACGGCGTTGTTCATAAGTCTTGATGATAAGGGGACCGACCTCGTCATGGACGCCGCCTTCGGGACATATCGGTCTTGCAAATGGCAAGACGTCGTACACGTCACGGACTTTGTGTGCAGAACTTCGAACATTGGCAGGCAATGGCTCCCCTATTAATTGTCCCCCGCTAGAAGTCTTCGATTTCATAGAATTATCTTCCGTTTGGGCCAAATCCTGACAAGTCGCCATATCGGAAACTGGCTGTCCGTTCCGAGGCAGATTCCCACCTTACGAGAAGGCCGCTTCTCAGGACTCACCTCAGGACTTCAAGGGATAGCTGCGGTTTACGACGCGCCGAAAAAGAGACTGTAGATTTTATGTAAATTTCGAAAGTCCCGAGAAGTCCTGAGACCCAGCCCTTCGCGAGGGCTCAGGGTAAAGAGCCGCAGTGCCACCCGCTCAGAACTCCCGATACTCCTCGAAGTCTCTTTCCAGCGCGCGCTCGATGCAGGCGTTAATTTCTCCGCCGATCAGGAAGGCGAGACCTGTGACGTACAGCCATACCAGCAGAATCGCGGCTGCGCCCAGCGATCCGAAAATCACCGTGTAGTTGTTCACGAATCGCAGGTACACACGGAATCCCACGGAAACGCCCAGCCACGAGATCGCCGCGAATACCGAGCCCGGCGTGATCCATAGCCAGTACTTGTTCTCCACGTTTGGGCCGAAGGTGTAGATCAGCGCGTACGAGAAAATCACGAACAGCACCGCGGTGGGCCATTGCAGCGCTTTCCACATCACGATCATGGCCGGCCTCAGTTGCAGCGTCCGGCCCAGCCAATCGACGAAGTTGCCGCTCACCAGAACGATTCCCACCGCCGAAATAATCAATACGGAAATCACCAGCGTCAGGATCAGCGCGATGCCGCGCACCTTGAACCAGCTGCGCGACTCCTCCACACGAAACGCCGCGTTCAGCGATGAAATGATGGACGCGACGCCGCCGGAGGCCAGCCACATGCCCACCACGATACCGATGGTCAGCTTTTCTCCGCTGGTCACCGCGGCCAGTTCCCCGGTGGTCCGGTTCAACAACTGAAAGGCGGGCGTCGGAAGGAGGTCGGCGAAATACGCCAGCAGGCTGATTCTCAGTTGCAGGCTGTGAGCGGTGAATAAATTAAAAACCGCGAGAAGAATGAACAGCAGCGGAAAAAGCGCGAACAAGAAATCAAAGGCCAGCCCGGAAGCGCGTTCGACGATTTCATTTTTGTAGGCATCACGAATCACATTCTGAATGAGAGATCGTACCGTGAGGCCGCCAAGTTTCCAGAGTGCCTGGGTGCGCTCCTGGGTGCTGTAGGTGGAGAGTCTCATAGCAGCCATTGGAACGGGATCCTCTGACTGGGTCAATCCGGTGATTCTGTCACTACGGCACAATTATTTATTCAGCAGGGGAATGTCTTTGCCCTTCGGCGGCATCGGAATCGACTTCAGGTACGCGTAAATATCGGCCAAGTCGGAATCGGGAACCGCCTTGGCGGAGTATGGCGGCATATTATTTTTGGGGCTGCGAACGTAACTCTGAAATCCCTCAAAGGAAAGCATGGGCGGGCCAATGCGCGCCGCTCCGGTCTGCGCCGCGCCCTGGCCCTGGCGGCCGTGGCACTCGTAGCAGCCATCGCTCATGAAAATTTTCTTGCCGTTCTGCGCGTTGCCGGCGGGCGCGGCGTCAGAGGATTGCTGCGCGCACGCCGCAGGAAATGTGAAGAGCAGCGCGGCGAAAAGCGCAAGAGAGATCACAGCAAAATTATTGGGTCGGCCTATCCTCACGCGTATCGCCTCCTGAAGGTTGTCGTTTGTTTTTTTATCGAGGTTGCGTGACGACGTCCACCAGCGCCGGTTCGCCGCGCTTCACCACTTCGATGGCGCGCTTGATTGCCGGCCCCAAGTCTTTCGGATCGGAGATCGGCCCTTCGCCGTACATGCCCATGCTCTCGGCCAGCTTGGCGTAGGAAACATCGGGTCCGGTGATGGTCGTGCCGGTGCCGCAGTTGGCGACGCCGCGGCTGTGGCGGTCGGCCATGATCTGCACCTGCATAACTTCCTGATGGTAGGCGCGATTGTTGTGCATGATGTGCAGCACGGGAATCTTGTGATGCGCGGCGGTCCACAAAATGCCGGGCGCGAACATCAGATCGCCGTCGCACTGAATGTTCACGGTCAGGCGGTTGTACTTGCGGTTGGCCAGCGCCGCTCCGGTAGCCGCCGGTGCGTTGTAGCCGATACCGTAGCCGCCCGCGCCGCCGATGTACTGATAGTGCTTGTTGAAATCCCACAGCCGCTGCGGCCACTTGCTGACGAATGTTGTCGCGCCCACCAGCGACCAGTCATGATCCTGAATCTGCGCCCACAGCTCCATGCACAGGCGCGCCGTGCTGATCGGGCTGGCATCCCACGCGAAGGCTGCCGCGTCGCGCGAACGCTCGAGCGCCTGCATATGCGCCGCCTTCAGCCGGACGCCGCGATCCTGAAAGGCGCGCTTGCGATCGTCGGTCGAGAGGCGCTTCACCGCTTCGGTCAGCGAGGGCAATGTGGCCTGGGAATCGGCGGCGATGGACAGGTCCGCTTCGTTGAAGCGCTGGAAATCCTGGTAGTTGGCCTTGATGAAAAGATCATCCGAGCTGATGGTGAGAAGCTTGGCGTTGGCCTTCATGCCGGACCGCGATGTGCGTTCCATCTGGTCGCGGTAGGTGTGGGTGATGCCGTACAGGTCCGCGGCGTCCAGGCCCAGAATTACATCCGCTTCCGCCACCGCCGCTCGCGCGCGGTCGGATTGATTGAGCGGATGCCGCGTCGGGAAATTCATACGCCCCGCCTGATCGACCACCGAACATTGCAGCGCTTCGGCCAGGTCCACCATACACGCGAGGCCTTCGGGGGTGCGCGCAGTGCGATCCACAATGATCACTGGATTTTCAGCGCCCACCAGCAGCCGCGCCACTTCGTTCACCGAGCCCGAGTCTCCCACCGGAGGCATATCGGCGGTCAGCTTTGCAACGCGAAACTTGGCGTCGCCGGGGATGGGGTTTTCCTGCAGTTCGCCGTCTGCCACCAGCACCACCGGCAGCGTCGGCGGCGTCATGGCGATGCGATAAGCGCGCGCCGCCGATTCGGCGAAATGCTCCAGCGAAATCGGCAGGTCATCCCACTTGGTGAAATCGCGCACCAGCGCGGCGGCATCCTGCACACTGTGGAACCACTCCACGCCGGGCACACGCTTGGTCTCATCGATGATGTTACCGAGAATCACATAGACGGGGACGCGATCGCAGTAGGCGTTGTAAATGGCCATCGCGGCGTGCTGCACGCCCACCGTGCCATGCGCCAGTACCGCCAGCGGCTTGCCTTCCACTTTGTAATAGCCGTGGGCCATGGCCACGGAAGACTCTTCGTGGCAGCAGGTGATGAATTCCGGATTCTTGTTTCCGCCATAGTTGATAATCGATTCGTGCAGGCCGCGAAAGCTCGATCCCGGATTCGCGCAGACATATTCAAAGCCAAGCGACTTGATCACATCCACCATGAAATCGGAACCGGTGCGATCGGCGGTTAAGACCTCGACGGTTGCGGGAGCTTCCGTTTCGGCAGCGGAGGACATGGCAGGTGGGGCGATCCGCTTGGGCTCGGCCGGCTGCGCCGCGACGCCCGCGGGCAGGGATGCCAAGGCGGCAGCTCCAGCCGCGGCACCCTTCAAGAAATTTCGGCGGTCCAGATGATCAAGATTCTTAAGGGCGGGCTTGCTTCGCTTAGCCATGGCGTGCACCTCAATTGGGCGATTATTTGTCGTTTATATCACAGGAACTGCGACCGTTGCCACATGCCACGGCACTGTTCAGATTTCAAATTGTCATCCGCTGAATTACACTTCGATTTCGCATTCAGGAGGTCCGACCTTCAGGTCGGACGAACAGAAACGCATCACTTGGGCCTTCAGGCCCTGAAGCTTCAGCGGCTAAAGCCGCCGGGTATTCAGACCTGAACGTCGGGGCTGAAAGCCCCGACCTCCTAAACAGCCGGAAACACAGCCGCCTTTTTAAACCTGACACACCAACCCAACAGAAGCTTTCCGCGGCACGGAATTTCAACATCCATGTTTGAATTTGAGCCACTTCAGAATCTAGGTGAATCGCGACTGGCGGTATTCGCCTTTGCCATTGCAATTCCGGAACACTGTACCTCGCCAGCATTGACGCTTCCATGACAGGGGGCTATGTTCGATAGGAAGGCCGTACGGAGTGGCGGCGGTTCCCCCGCGGCGGAATGCCTCGGCGCTGGCGCTTCTGTGTAGTTCGGTACGGTTGCTTGCTGCGCCAGTTCCGCGCCTGCACTGTTTGTCGCCCAGGCCCAGCCAGGTTGCTGAGCAGCTTTCGTGCGCCCGCGTGTTAACAGAGTGACAACCCTGATCAAAGCCGGCCGGTATGACCTCCGCGAGGAATTGGGCCGCGGCGCCATGGGCGTGGTGTATCACGGCTTCGACCCGGTGATCGGCCGGGACGTCGCGGTGAAAACGCTGCGACTTTCCGAAGCCGGGACCGGACTTTCGCGCGATGAACTCATCGGCCGTTTCCAGACGGAAGCGCGCGCCGCGGGATTGCTGACGCACCCCAACATCGTCGTAGTGTTCGACGCCGGCGAAGAAGACGGCCTCTTCTACATCACCATGGAATACGTGGTGGGGCGAAGCCTGCAAACGATGATCGATTCGCACCAGCCCTTCCCGGTGCCGCGCGTGCTGAAGCTGATGGAGCAGGTTTGCTCGGCGCTGGATTTCGCGCACCAGCACAACGTGGTGCACCGCGACATCAAACCCGCCAACCTGATGCTGACGGCCGACGACGCGGTCAAAATCACCGACTTCGGCACGGCGAAAATTCTGCAGTTTGGCACGGCGCAGACCGCGCACGTGATGGGCACGCCGTCCTACATGTCGCCCGAGCAGGTGAAAGGCAAACCGGTTGACGGGCGCTCTGACATTTTTTCACTGGGCGTAATTCTCTACGAAATGATGACCGGAGAAAAACCGTTTCCCGGGCAGAACATCACCACGGTCATCTACAAGATTATCAACGAAGAGCCCGTCCCGCCGAGGTCGCTCGATTCCTCGATCCATCCGGGACTTTCCGCAGTGATTTCGCGGGCCCTGGCAAAAGATCCAGCCGCCCGCTACCAGAGCTGCCATGAATTACTGAGCGCGCTAAAGAGCTACCACGAAAAAATGGGACCCGACGTAACCATGCGAGTCGCGCCGATGGCTTCGCAAGGCGCGGCGGGTGCGAATCGTACCGTGGCGCAGCCGCAGCCTCCCCGCGTCGCCGCGACTCCGGTTCCCGTAGTTCCGAGCGGTCCAGACCCCAACATCCAGTTCATGCTGCCGGTGAATGTGGAGGAAGAATCGTCGAAAAAGCCGGGAAGCCTGCTGCTGACGTTTCTTCTGCTTGGCGTGATCGGGTATGCCGGCTATCGCGTCTATCCGCCGCTGCTGGACTTGTGGCACCGCGCCCACGACCAAGTGGAAACGCCCGCGCCCGCACCTACGCCCAAAGCGGACAGCGCAGCGCAGACGCCGGTTGCGCCAGGCCTGGATGCGAATTCGGACGCGCAACCGACCGCTGCGCCGCAGGCTGCCGCGCCGGCGCCAAGCACGGCTGCGCCGCACGCCGACAATGCCGCTCCTCAACCAACAGAGGTTCCCAACGCGGCGCCGCCCGTTCCGGCTGCCACGAATTCAGAAGCGGCACCCGCGCCGGTGGCCGGCGCGGATAAGCCCGCAGCTCCGGTGAAACCTGCCGCGCCGAGCGCAGCGCACCTCCTCGAGATAAAATTGCACGCGGAATTAGTCGGCAAGCCGCTGGCGGATAAAGTTCAAATGCAGGCGACAGCCAATGCCCTTACGCTCTCGGGTTCCTTGACTCTTGCCGAGCATCGCGAACTGCTCTCGCACCTGAGGAATGTGCCGGCGGGTGTTCGAGTCATCGACGATACCGAGTCCGCGGAAGCGTCCAAGGGCTCAACTCCCGCGAGTGCGTCGGCAGGCTGGATTTCGGTCCGATCTTCGCCACCCGGCGCGAGAATTATCGTGGACGGCACGGAAACCGGGCTGCGCACGCCCGCGCGACTGGAATTGCAATCGGGAACGCATGCGGTTCGTCTCGCGCGAGGTGTGCTGGGCGCGGGACCGCTAAGCATCGACGTGGCCGTTGGGCAGACGATCCAACTCTCGGAAGACCTTCAACCGCAATAGCACTGGTTCGAATGCAGTCTCAAGGTCCGTCCAAGCCGGCTACCAAAGCGCGGAATGCCGCAATTTTCTGAAGCGCAATGCAAGTCTCCCCCGGACGGCTGTAGACCTGACTCCCACCCTTGGGGCGATTCTACCCATGCCCTTCCCGGAGGGGTGATTCTTAAGCGTCTCGCGACCAACAATTCCCTGTCTTTCAATAACCTACAAATGCATCCTGACGGCAGGAGGCGTGCTCTTATTTGGGCACACACGTGGGCTTGCCGCCCGCAGATGGACCAGTTTCACCGCATCGGCAACGTAGAACGCTTGTAACCGTTGCTAGTCCAGAAACCTAACGCGCATTCGCCTAAGAACAGTCTTAGAAAGAATGAAAACGCTCGACAACTCGAAGCTCGATCCTGGTGCGGATGTTCCGGTCGTGAACGCTGTTCCCGTCGCCCCCCGAAAACCAGAACCGGTTCGGGCAGAAGTCATACCCGTGCGCCCGGCCTTCTCCAATGCCGAGACGGCCGTGGTTTTCTTTCTCCGGCAGTTTCGGGTTCTCCTGGGCGCTTCGCGGCTCTACCAGCGCAATCACCCGCGACTGGTGGAGATTCTGGCTTCCACCGAACAGCAACTGCGCATCGCCCTCGCGGCACGCTCTCCGCTGGTCATCGCGGTGGACGCGAATGGGATGTTGCTGCCGCGGCAGGAGAGCAGCACGGCGGAGTTTCTGCACGATCCCCGCGGCGAATTGCGGGCGCTGGCCGAAGAACTGCTGCGCAGCGGCATCTGCTCGTTTCTTTTCACGCATCCGATCAACGTCGGCGAACTGGACTCTCTGGCCCACGAAATCAGCCGCGTTCCGCGCAGTGGAACTCCCGGCGATACAGCCTCGCGAAAATTGTGGGACGCCTGGCTCAAGAATAATGGTGTGATCGGAATTCGCATCAACATACCCACCGAACGGCGCGATTCCCTTCTGCTCGCCAGCTTGATGTCCTCGGTATTGGCCTACGATGATGCCGCGCAGCACTCCTCGCATTCCCGGGCCGTTCGATCCATGCCCGAGGCCAATTTTGAACAGGTCGCGGACACCGTGCGCGCGTTGAAAAAACTGGCGCCGCCAGACGATCCCGAGATGCAGCCGACCACCGAAGACGTGGCGCGCCGATTTCATTCCATCGTCTCGAAAAGCGATCCGTTCTCCATCTCGCTGATGGTCTACGGAATTACTAACGTCAAACCGCGCGAAGGCGAAACCCTGCTGCCATATCTGGAGAGGCTGACGGACGAACTCTTGCTGGCGTTTCTGAAGCAGGAATTCAACGCCGGGCGCGCCAGCCCGGCCGCACTCGTTCCGCTGCTGGTGCGCCTCGATCGCGAACGCGGGCAGCCGGACAACACGGGAAACAGCCGGTTCGGCGGATCGCAGCATGACGAAGTGCGCGTATCGAATCTGTGCGAAAAATTCTGGAATGCCCAGCCCGCGCGGGTGAAGGCGAAAACGCTGCGCGGTGAGAATTCCTGGTGCGTCCCTCCGGCGGTCGTGGCGCGTTTCCTGGAACCACTGGCAGCGGCAGCGGAAAAAAAGAAATCGGACGCCGCAGCGCGCGCCGGCCGCACCGTGCTGCTGACGTATGCGCGCAGCCTGGAATCGGAAGAAAACAAGGCGCGCCGCGCCGTGGCCACCGGCCTTTCCGAAATCGCGCCGCAATTGGAACGCCTGTGGCCGCACCCTTCGGTTGCCGATTTTGGGCGCGGGGTGGTGCAGGCGCTGCTGGTGGAGACTTCGCCGGGAATTGCCGGGCTGCTTTCCGCGCTGGTGGAAAAACTGGCGCGCGCCGCGCTGCTGAAGCGCGAGTACGCCGAGTTCGAGCGCATCCTCGAAGCACTGGAGGCCGCGCCGCGCGATGAGGAACACGCCCATGTCGCGACGCTCATCGCGCGCATTCTGAACGACGAGCAATGGCTCTATCTGGTGGACGAAGCTCTCTCCAGCCAGCCGCTCAACCCGTCGGTCCCGCGCTTGCTGAAGCGTTGCCCGGACCGGTTGCTGGACCGTCTGGGCCTGCTCTTGACCGCGGTCAACGGCCTGAATTCTCTGCCGGCAATGGTGCGATTGATTCATGCCACCGGCGAGCCGGTGCTGGGCGCGTTGGAAACCCGCTTGTTTGAGGCGCGGCGCCAGCGCGTGGCGACATCGATTCATCTTCTGGCTTCGGCCGATCCGAAGCGCCTGGCGGGCGCATTGCCCAAAGCGCTGGCGAGTTGGGAATGGAGCCTGCAGGATCTGGCGGCAACCGAGCTGATGAAGTGGACCAATCCGCCGGTGGTTACGGCCACGGCACAGGCTTTTCTCGCCACTCTGGCAGAGGCGCACGCGATGGTGGTGCCGTGCATGATCGATCACCTGGGAATCGCGCACGAAACCGCAGCGGTTCCCACCCTGCTGCGGATTGCCGTCGGCGAGCATGCGCACATGCGCGACATTTTTTTCCGGATCAAGGCCATCGAAGCGCTGGGACGCATGCGCGTGCCCGAGGCGGCCGCGCCGCTCTTGAACATGGTGCGCCTGCGTAATGGACTGGCGCATGACGAACCAGCCGCGTTGCGCTCTGCGGCGGAAGAAACGCTGGCACTGCTGGAAAACGGAGCACCGTCTTCGCGCGCGCGAGGCGTGGACGCGGCGCGGCTGAAGCCCGGCGCCGCGAATTCACGGACGCGCCGGTATTTTCGCGCCCGCCTGCAGCCGCCAATGCAGGCCGCCATTCTGGGAGCACGCGGCGGATCGGCGCGAGTTCGCGTTCTGGCGCTGGGCGGCGCGTTTCTGGAGACCGATCAGCGCCTCGCGGTGGGCGATACCATGCAGCTGGAAATCAAGAATGGCCTGCGCAAAATTCAGTCCACCGCCGTGGTGCGCAACGTGACCGCGACCGGAGCCGGCGTGGAATTTGTGCACATGAATGCGCGCGACCGGGAACGATTGCGGCGGCTCCTCGCGCAGTTGCTCAAGTAAGCCTGCTTGGGAAATCAATCCTTAATTTGAATCGACTGAAACGCGGCGTTTGGAGCCCGTGCGCCGCAACACGCGTTGCGGCTGGGTCAACCTAGTTTGTCATTCTGAGCGAAGCGAAGAATCTCTCTTTCTTTGGTTCGCCTTGTATGCATCGATCGAAGAGAGATTCTTCGCTTCGCTCAGAATGACAACTTTTTATTTTTTTTTGTTGCCCGGGATGTCCGCGCCACCAAATTCATTCCTCTTCGGAAACTGGTGTGGAAAGAAGCGGGCGGGGAAGGGTTTCTACGGGTTCGATTTGCGGCACTTCTTCGCTGCCGATCCCCATTTCGCGAAGCTTGCGCGCGGACGGAATCAGGCGGCTGTCAAAGGAAGCGACGGCGTTGTTATACGCCTTGTTGGCGCGCTCCAGGCCCTTGGCGATTTCGGAAAGATGTTCCGCGAAGGTCAGCACGCGTTCGTACAATTCCCTGCCCAGATCCTTGATCCGCTCGGCATTCTCGGCCACCAGTTGCTGTTTCCAGCCGTAAGCCACCGCGCGCAGTAGCGCGATAAGCGTCGTCGGGCTGGCGAGAACCACGCGCTTGTCGATGGCGTCCTCGATCAGCGTGCGGTCCTGCTCTAGCGCGGCGCTGAAAAAGGATTCGCCCGGAACGAACAGCACCACGAATTCCGGCGTCGGCTCGAATTGCCGCCAGTATTCCTTGCTGGAGAGGCCTTTGATATGTTCGCGAACCAGCGCGGCGTGCTGCAGCATGGCTTCGCGGTACTCGGCGTCCGATTGCGCGTTGACGGCCTTGAAAAACGCGTGCAGCGGAACTTTTACATCGACCACAATTTGTGAACCACCGGGAAGATTGACGATCAGATCGGGACGCAGGCGGCCTTCCTCCGTGTCCACGGATTGCTGCTCCAGAAAATCGCAGTGCGGGGACATGCCCGCGAGTTCGACGACGCGCCGCAGCGTCAGCTCGCCCCATTTGCCCTTCACCTGCGGCTGCTTCAGGGAATTCACCAGGCTTCCGGTTTCCTCGCGCAATTCCCTGTTCGTGGTAGCCAGGAGTTGCACTTCGCTGCGCAGGCTGCCGTAGGCTTCCTGCCGCGCGGATTCGACGCGCGAAACTTCGGAGCGAAGATCCTTTAGCGCCGTCTCCAGGGGATTGACCATCGATTGAATGGCCTGTTTGCGATTCTCCAGATCGCCTTCCGCTTCCTTTTGCAGGGCGTCGAATTTGGCCTTGGCCAGTTCCATGAATTGATCGCTGCTGGCTTTCAACGCTTCGCCGGCGAGCGACTGAAACGCTTCCCGAAGCTTCTGTTGAGCTTCATCGAGCAAGCGCCGCTGTTCGAGCAGGTTCGCCCGCTGCGACTCGCCGTCTTTTTCCGCGGCGGCGCGCAGCTTCTGCTCCTCTTCGATTCTCTGCTGCGAAACGCGCGCAGACTGCTGCAACGAGTCGTTCTGTTTTTTTAATTCTCCAACCGTTCCGTCGAGGCCTGCGGCGCGCCGCTCGAGCTCCAATCGCGAAGCGGCGGCCGAAGATTTGGCCCACACCCAGGCAATCGCGAAGCCAGCCGCGAGGCATCCGATGGCGATCAGTATTGTGATGACAGTCATGCAGGCCTTCGACAAAGAAACGAAATTCTAACACGCCCCAGTAGGACAGGCTTCAGCCTGTCTGCTTTTGATTTTGACTTTTGCTTTTGCAACATCCGAACCTGAAATGAGCCGCGCAGTCACCGCGTAATTTCCACCGGTGACAAATTTCACGGCCACCGGGGCCGAATTTTCCTCGCCGCCGGAGGTCTTCAGGCGTTGCACGTTTCCGTTGGCCAGTTGAATCACTGCCGGAGATGCGTTGCGGACTTCCACCAGGAGCGGCTCGGAGGTGCCGCGCGCGTGCACCACAAGTTCTCCTTCGGACCCGGCGTTCACGGCTTCGGCCGGCCCGCTGATTTCCAGCAGCACGGCGGAGAGTTGGAACTGCCCGGCGTCCGTTCCGGCGACGCTGACACGCAGGTTGACGTCGCCGATCGGAACTTGCGGACCGGGCAATACCACCAGCGAAACTGGGGAAGCTGCCACCACCAGGCAAGGTTCGCCATTCAGAAATACACGATTGGATTCCGCAGCGCCGCGGAATCCGGCACCTTCGATGGTGAACCGATCATGGACGGCGAGAACGTGCGGATAGGAGAGCACTTTGGCGGCGGAGGACGCGGCCGATGCCGCGGTGTCGGCGCCACCGGCGGCTACCACGGGTGCGGATGTGGCGGCGGTCTGCCCGGCGAATTTTGCGATCAGGGTGCCAGGCTCAGCGGGAGCAATGAACAGGGCACGTCCGGTCGCGTCGGTGGTCACGTGCTGCCCCGCGGAGAGCTCCACCGTGGCTTTGGGCAGCAGACGACCCTGACTGTCGATTACTGCCAGCGTCGCCGGCTGGCCGGCTAGCAGTTCGGGCGGCAAGATAATCAGGCGCGGGACAGGAGAAGCGTGCGGTTTCGGCGGGACCGCCGGATTCTGGGCAGCGGCCATCGCCGCGCAGACGCCCACGCAGACCACCAGGATGAATGGCCAATCGCGCCCCGGCCGCAGAGAGCACTCCCACGCTCGCCCCATGCTAGGGATTCTACATCTCATCGGTTACCGGAATGAAATTGGGAGAGGTGAGCCGGGCACCGGACGCTGTGCCGGAAATCGAGTTGGTGTAGCGCCCGCCCTCAGGCGGGCATCCGTGGTACGCCACAATGCCCGCCTGAAGGCACAAAATTTGTCAGATTCAGATTCGCGGATTAGGAAAAGAAGACAGGCTGAAGCCTGTCCTACTTGTTGGCGCGTTCGAAGACTTTTGCTTCGAGGAAGAGGCGATAGAGCTCGGGATCGAGTTCCTGGTCCTTCACGGACATTTCCAGGATGCCCAGCGCGCGCTCCGAATCCACCGCTTTTTTGTAAGGGCGATCCGAGGCGGACAGGGCGTCGAAGATATCGCAAATCGTCATGATCTTGGCCTGGACCGGGATTTCTTCGCTGCGCAGATGGTAAGGATAGCCCGAGCCATTTAATTTTTCGTGATGGGCGCGGACAATCCGAGGAATTTCGCGAATCTGCTTGGTCCAGGGGATCTGCAGCAGGAAATTGAAGCTGTGGACCACGTGCGATTCGATCTGGGCGCGCTCGTCCTGGCTCAAACTGCCCTTAGGAATGGAAAGGAAGCGAACTTCCTCCGCCGTGAGAACGGGCTTCTCGACTCCCCGCGGATCGCGGTAACTCTGCTTGGCGATATCGAAAATACGCGCAAATTCTCCGCCGGGAAGAACCGTGGGCTCGTTGGCCTGCTGGATGGACTTGAAGCCTGATTCCATTTCGGCGCGACGCGCGCGATATTCTTTTTCGAGGGTGGCAATACTTGCCAGCGCTTCGGGCCGGTCCAGCTCCATCAGGAGGCGCACTTTTTCGCGCTCCAGGCGCGCTTCGAGCTCCATGTAGAGATAGTCAAAGCGGTGCTCGATGATTTCCATTTGCAATGGATAGAGTTTCTTGGCCTTGACCAGCACATCCTCGCGCACGCCTACTTTTCCAAAGTCGTGCAGCAGCGCGGCGTAGCGGATTTCCTTCATCTGTTCCGGAGAAAAGCGCGTGCCGGCGTAGGTTCCGGTGCCCGCGCGATCCACAACTTCCGCGAGGCCCACAGTCATCTCGGAAACGCGCAAGGAATGTCCAGAGGTGGTTGGATCGCGCTGCTCGATCGCCTTGACCGAGGCCTGGACGAAACCCTCGAACAGCTTTTCGATGTCCTGGTACAGGCGTCCGTTCTCGTAGGAGACAGCGGCCTGCGAAGCCAGCGAAAGCGTCAGCCGCACGGCGCGATCGGAGAATGGCCGCACCTCGCGATCGATGACTTCCAGGCTGGTGAGGCGCGCATCGGGATTCATCTTGCAGTTGATCAACTGCAGCACGCCGATCACTTCGCTGCGGCCATTCTTCATGGGAAGCGTCAGCAGCGAGCGCGTGTGGTAGCCGGTCTCCTCGTCAAACCGCGGATTGAAGCGGTAGGGGCGGTCGCGGGGAATGCGCCGCGCATCGGCCAGATTGATCACTTCGCCGTACAGGGCGGTGTAGCCAGCCAGTGAATTTTCTTTCAGGGGAATCTCGAATTCAGCGAAGGGAAACTGCACGCTGTCGTTCTGGGTGAGCTTGAAACGAAGCTGGCGCTCGCCCTGGCCGGCGGACAGCACGTCCGGACGCAAATCCTCAACCAGATAGAGCGAGCCGGCATCCGCGCCAGTGATCTCACGGGCCTTGGTGAGGATCATGTTCAGCAGCGCTTCGACGTCATGCGTTTGCGAGAGGGCGATGCCGATGCGATTGAGCTCTTCCATCTCGCGCTCGGCGCGCGCCAGTTCCGCCAGCGCCGCGCTTTCGCGCTGGGCCAGTTCGATGTTGGCAATCGCCGCATCCACGGTCTTGCGCACCAAAGAGGGGGCGGCGCGACGCGGAAGGGTGGCAAAGCAGCCCGGAACATCCTGGCTCGCGCCACTGCGCGAAATCCCTATGAGCCGGGCTCGCGGGGCACGGCGCACCAGCCGCTGCAACGGCGCGAGATCGCCGGCGCTGAGATCGGCAAAACAGATAACGGGATTGTCGCCCAGGTCCGGAACGGACGTGCGCCGGCCCGGCAATGGCGGCTGGAGCGCGCGAACCGCGTAATGGCGGCTGAGCGGGCGTGCCAAAGGGGCGGCCAGAGAATCTTCAAAAAACCAAATTTCTGCACGCGGCGGCATGTGAGAGGGCGCGGGACGCTGCAGGGCGGGGTTTCTGCGGCTCTCCGCAGCGAGAAGTATAGCGAAATTAGCGGGTCGCGCCTAGCGAGTCTGCGTGAAGTTGTCGTGAAAGGTCGTAACTACTTACGTCACAGGCTATTGCGGTCTGAAAACTGGTTTGCTAGGCTGAAATTCAGAAGGCCGAGCAGGCTCGAAACACGCGAGTACGGGACTGGCACAAGTTTCGGGGTGTAGGTTGTCGACACTTCGAAATAGCCAGGGTACCACCGCCAGCCGGATGAGGCCCTTTTGCATATTCAATCTGGAGCGCGATCCGACCTGGGGCGCGTCCGAAAAAACAACGAGGACTACTTCGCAATCGAACCGTCACTGCAGCTGTACGTGTTGTCCGACGGGATGGGTGGCGAAGCGCATGGCGAAGTGGCCAGCCAGTTGGCGGTGCAGACCGTTTTGACGCACTGCCGGCAGGGGGAAAACAGCCGCACCACCCCCATTTTTGGCGAAGCCAGCCCCGACGTTTCCGAGCGCACCAACCGCCTGGCTAGCGCCATTCACCTGGCAAATCGCAAAGTTTTTGATTCCGCTACTGCCAATCCCGACCAGCAAGGCATGGGTGCGACGATTGTGGCTGCGTGGGTCGATGCGCAGAGACTCTCTATCGCCCATGTAGGAGACAGCCGGGCCTACCTGCTTCGCGCGGGAACGATGGATCAGCTCACCGCGGATCACTCCCTGGTAGCGGAAAAAGTGCGCGTTGGAATTTTGACTCCGCAGGAAGCGGATGCCAGCGAATTGCAAAGCGTTTTGACACGCGCCGTGGGAACCAAGAGCACGGTGGAAGTCGACACCGACGAGCAGGCGTTGCTGGTCGGGGATTGCGTGCTGCTGTGTTCGGACGGGCTGACCCGCATGGTCACCGATCCAGAAATCGCGAGCACGCTTTTGACCAGCACCTCGGCGCAGGAATCGGCGGACCGGCTGGTCGAACTGGCCAATGATAACGGCGGCGCGGACAACGTGACGGTGATCGTGCTGCGGGTGGACGAGAAATCCACGGGCCTGTTCCAGCGGCTGAAAATCTGGAACCGCAATTCCGGATAGCACTTTTTGCATCGGTTGCAGGAGAACATGCATGTCCAGACTGGTCCTGAAGTTTGAGGGTTCCGAATTGAAGGAGGTTCCCCTGGGCACGCGCCCGGTGACCATCGGGCGCGCGCCGGACAACGATATTCCGATCGATAATCTGGCGGTATCGAACTATCACGCGCGTGTGTATGTGGAGGCCGGTTCCCTGGTCGTCGAGGATCTGAACAGCCTCAACGGATCTTTCCTGAATGAGATTCGCGTCGAACGCGCCATGCTCAAGGATGGCGATGCCATCCTGATCGGCAAACATGAAATTCTGGTGGACCAGGCGCACGACACGGCAGCTCCGGAAGACGCCGCCCGCCGGGCGCCGGCTCCGCGCGTGAGTGAGACCATGGTGCTCGACACCGTCGAGCGCCGGAAATTGCTGGATATGGCGGTGGCGGCGGGCGAAAGATCGCAGCTCGCTCCCGAGCGTTTACGCGTACCGACAATCACCATCATGCGCGGACGTACCGACCAGAAAGAATATCGCATCACCGGCAAGCTGACCGTCATCGGAAATTCCAAGATGGCCACAGTGCGCCTGCGGGGCTGGTTCACGCCAGAAATTGCGGCGCAAATCAACAAGCACGAAGACGGCTACTACCTCGGGCGCGGCGACCGCGTGCCGAAGGTCAACGGCTCGCCCATCAACGGCCTCACCAAGCTCAAGGACGGTGACGTGATCGATGTGGGCCGGGTGCGGTTGAATTTCCTATATCGAGAGTAAACTTCCGCCGCTCTCCTCGGCTACAATTCCCGCACCATGCCAGGAACTTCCAACGGCGCTCCCTCGGGCCGCGGCGTGCACGTGCCCCGCGCCTGGCTGGCGGCATGGTGGCAGCGGCGCGTTCTCTTCGCCATCAGCATCGGTCTCACCGTATTCGCGCTCGCGGTTTACGCCTACACGTTCGTCGGCGACCGGCCCACGGCGGTCTTCTCATTCATCAACCGGCTGGAACTCGACGCGCTCGATCTGCGCTTTCGCCTGCGGCCGGCGAGTTACCGGCATCCCGACCCGCGGATCATCATCGTGGACATCGACCAGCGCTCGCAGGAACTTCTCGGACGCTGGCCGTTTTCGCGCGCTTATTTCGCTCAGACACTGGATGCTTTGCGGGAGGACGGCGCCAGGGTTGCGGCCTTTGACATCACCTTCAGCAAGCCGGACGAAACGGCCGCGCCGATTCGCGAGCTGCGGAAGACCGTCATCGAGCGGCAGAAGCAGGGCGGGCGGACCGATCCGCGAGTCATCGCCGATCTGGACCGCCTGGCGAAGGAATACGACGGTGACGAACAGTTTGCGCGGGCCATCGAGCGATTTGGCAACGTGGTGCTTGGAAATTTTTTCCTGTATTCCGAATACGATTTACAGGGCGTGGATGACCAGACCCTCGATCGCTACGCGAACATTCTCGCCGACTTCCCGTTCCCCCAAGAGCGCGCGGCCAATCCGCAAACCGGGCAGCGCGATCTGCGGCGCCTGATTCAGAGTTTCGGCGAACCGTACGGACTGATGCCGCGAGGCACGCAGGCCAACATCGAAATTCTCAGCAACGCTTTGCGCGCCGGGCACGGCGCGACCGGATTTTTTAACGTCGAGCCCGACGACGACGGCGTGGTGCGGCATTCCCTGCTGGTTTTGCCGTACGGGCGCACGAAAAATCCGGACGATTGGGACCTCTACGCCTCCCTCGACGTGCAGGCCGTACGTTTGTTTCAGGGATTGACCGATCAGCAGATGGTGCTCGATTTCAGCGAGACGGGCGTCACCGCGCTGGAGTTCGGCCCTTCACTGGTGATTCATCCGGATCCCATCGGGCGAATGCTGATCGATTATCAGGGCGGCGTGGGAACCTATCCTTACGTTTCCATCGCCGACGTGGTCGGCCATAAATTTCCTCCCGGCACGTTCAACGGAAAAATTGTTTTGGTCGGCGCTTCCGCCACCGGGATCGGCGATCTGCGATCGACGCCGTTCGGCGGGATCAATTATCCTGGCGTCGAAATTCACGCCAACGTGATCGACAATCTTCTAAACCGGGCGGTTCTGCTGCGCGGTGACAAACAGCTGGCCGCGGACTTGTTTCTCATTTTTCTGTTTGGCGTGCCGCTGGGATTGTGGCTGGCGCTGGCGCAACCTCGTTCGCTGCTCTATGGATTGCTGCTGCTCGTGCCGTTCGGGCTGGGTGTGTGGTACGCGTTTCTGCACGGATGGTGGCTGAATTTCATCGTGCCGTCGGGAACGCTGGTGGCCAACGTGGGCTTCGTGGCGATGTACCGCGCGCTGGTCGAGGAAAAGGAAAAGCGGCGGGTGCGCGGCGCGTTCCAGCATTATGTGAACCCGGAAGTGATTCGCCGACTGCTCGAAAATCCGGATCTGGTGAAGCCGCGCAAAACCGAGCTCACCGTAATGTTCAGTGACGTGCGCGGCTTCACCAGCATCGCCGAACGCCTGGACGCACAGGAGCTGGCGGCCATGCTGAACGAATATTTTACCGACATGACCAATATTGTTTTCCGCTATCGCGGAACTCTGGATAAATACATTGGGGACGCCATGATGTCCTTCTGGGGAGCGCCGTTTGAAGACCGGGACCAGGCCACCGAGGCTTGCCACGCGGCACTGGAAATGATGGCCCATCTGAAAGAAATGAAAAAGAAGTGGCGTTCCGAAGGGCGGCCTGCGCTGGACATCGGAGTCGGATTGAATACCGGCGTCGCGTCCGTGGGAAATATGGGATCGGCCCTGCGGTACGGATACACGGCGGTCGGGGACGCGGTTAATCTCGCTTCGCGCCTGGAAGGATTGAACAAGATATACGCCACGCGCATTCTTCTGAGCGAAACCACTTATGCGGCGGTGGAAGATCCCCTGCTCATATTTCGCGAACTCGACTTGATTCGCGTGAAGGGAAAATCGCGGCCGGTGACGCTCTACGAACTGGTGGCTGCGCGAGGAACTCCGGAAGGCGACGTCGCGGATATGGAAGAGCACCTGGAACTATTCGCTCAAGGCCGCGCCAGCTATCGCCAGCGCCGCTGGCAGGATACGCGGATGCTATTTGAAAAATTGCTGGAACGTTGGCCCGAGGACGGCCCAGCGCGCGTGTTCCTGGGACGCTGCCGGGAGTATCAGGTCGCCGGACCGGAAGACAATTGGGACGGCGTCTATGTGATGACGCACAAGTGATGAATCACAGGTAGCGGCGGCGAGACTGCCTCGAAAAATCCTAGCCCGGCGGCCAGCGAAAATCGCGCCCGCCCAGCAAGTGCAGGTGCAGATGAAACACCGACTGCCCTGCCCCGCGGCCATTGTTCAGCACCGTGCGGTAACCCGCGTTTAGATTGCGTTCTCCGGCCAGTTTCGCTGCCACCAGTTGCAGCTTGCCGAGCATGGCCGCGTCGTCCGCGCCAGCGTCTGTGAGCGAACCGATGTGCTTGCGCGGGCAGATCAGGATGTGGCTGGGCGCCTGCGGTTGAATGTCCTCAAACGCGAAAATTTCGGGATCTTCGTACACCAGCTTCGACGGCATTTTCTTTTCGCTGATCTTACAGAACAGGCAGTCGTCCATGCGGGCCACCCCGAGTGAGAGTTTCGCGGCACAGACTGAAGTCTGTACCACTGGAAACAAATCAGTGTATGCCCAGATCGCTTGACTGGTCCAGGCGCATCACGAAGGTCTGCTGAATGCCCTCGCTGTTTTGCAGCCGCAGGGCCAGTTGCTGCGCGGCGTCCGGCGTCGCGACTCGTCCCACGCGCAAGCGGTAGAAATGGCCGGTGGGCGTGTCATCCTCCTGAATAAAAATCGGCTGGTAGCGCGCGAGCAGGCGGTCGCGAAGGTGCTCGGCATTGGCGCGATCCGCGAACGCTCCGACCTGCACAGTGAAATCTCCAACCGGGGCGATCGGGCTCGAGAGCAGCTCGATGCGCACGCGAGCGGTGCCGGTGCCGATCATGTCCAGCGCCACGGCTGCGGCGCGCGCCAGGTCCAGGATGCGGTCGCCAACAAACGGCCCCCGGTCAATCACGCGCACCTGCACGTCCCGCCCATTATTCAGATTGGTGACGCGCACGATGCTTCCAAAAGGCAAGGTGCGGTGCGCCGCAACCAGCGAATTCATATCGAAGATTTCGCCGTCCGCGGCACGGCGCCCGTTGAACGGAACTCCGTACCAGGAAGCGGTTCCTTCCTGAACGAATATCCCGGGCACGAAAGGCGTGCTTCGCGTGGGAGGCGCTTCGGGAGCGTTCGACGCCACCGGTGGTTTGGCCGGCGCAGGTGCGGCTTGCGGTGGCTGTGTGGACGGAGGAGCCGGCGGCGCGGAAGATACCGGACGGCGCCCGGCGCAGCCGGTAACCAGCAAGGCCGCGAACAACACAGAGATTATCCAGGGCGCGGAACGCAGCGAAGCCAGAGGCGCGGGCCGGCCCTCACTCACCACGGACACCGTTTTCATCGATGACTGGCAACGAGCGGCGGCCCCTTTTTCCGGTGGCACATGGTCTCGCGTTGGGCGCGGAGTATCGGAAAGCCAGGGCCGTCTCCGGCCGCAGCGGATTTCGCGTCCGCGCACGATTCCGGCTATTATAGGCGTGCAAAAATTCTCGAGCAAGGAGACGCCGTGCCACTTCCCGTTCGCTGGCGCTACAAATTGGACCGCTGGCGCACCCAAATGGCGGCCCTGTTTCATCCGGAGCCGAAAAACCTGCGTCCGCGGCTCTGCCCCGCCTGCGGAACCCTGGTGGGCGCGACAGCCGGCAAGTGCCACGTGTGCGGCGCGAACACGACGTTCTCGTTGTCCGCGGCGAGCCGCTCGCTCAGCCGCTGGATGCCGCAGACTTCGCCTGCGACGTACGCGATGCTGGCCATTTGTTGCGTGATGTACGCGCTGTCATTCGTCATCACCATGAAAGTTTCCGGCGGCGAAGGCATCGGCGGCGGCTTCATGAATATCGGTGGTATCGCCAATTCCGTCAGTTACCGGCTGGGTGCTTCTCTTCCGCTGTACGGCTTCATCGGCGGACCGGGCGATTTCAGCCAGCCGTGGAGGCTGGTGACGGCCATTTTTCTGCACGGCGGCCTGCTGCACATTGGATTCAACATGTGGGTGCTGATGGATATTGGGCCGATGGTGGAGGAAATGTTCGGCTCGGCGCGCTATTTGTTCCTATACGTGGCCACGGGAGTTGCCGGGTACCTCATCAGTTCCTCGGTAGGCCATTTCAGCGTGGGCGCATCGGGTTCACTTCTCGGACTGATCGGCGTGCTGCTCGCGGCCACCAAGGGCAGGAAGACCATGGGCGCACAGGCGCTGCGAAGCACCCTGATTCGCTGGCTGATCTACCTCGCGGTCCTGGGACTTTTAACGCGCGGCAGCACGGACAACTATGCCCACGCCGGCGGACTGGTGAGCGGATACCTGCTGGGCCGCTGGTTGCCGGACCGGCCCCCCGCTGATATGCGCGAGAAACGAATTGCAGACATTTTGGGGTGGGCGGCAGGGGCGGCGATTGCAGTTAGCTTTGCCTTCATGATCGTGAACTACCTGCAGGGTTCATGACTTCGTAGGACAGGCTTCAGCCTGTCAGGTTTAGATGCAAGTGTTCCCATACCGAGAATTCACAGTTTGAAATGTCTGCGAAAAAGATGACTTGTTGTCATTCTGAGCGAAGCGAAGAATCTCTCCTTGTGCTTAGATCGAAGAGAGATTCTTCGCTTCGCTCAGAATGACAAAGTTTTGAGTTTTGTCGCGGTTTGTAAAGCCATCGCTACTGCGGTTCCTCGTTCAGCCGGCGCGCCACCGTGAAGCAATAATGGAAGCCGGAGAAAACAGTGAAGCCGGCTACCAGATAACCGAGGATATCCCTCACCACTTGCAGCCAGCGCCAATCCGTCACCGCCAGAAGCACCACCGCAAATACCAACAGGATCTGCAGCGCCGTCGTGAACTTGCCCCAAATGCTCGGCGGAAACGGCCGGTAGCCGGCCACCACCAGGATCACGGCTGCGGCCGTCAGCAGGATGATGTCGCGGCTGAGTACGAGCGTCGCCAGCCACCAGCTGATCTTGCGGCTCAACGCCAGAATCACGAACGAAGAGGAAAGCAGCAGCTTATCCGCGATCGGATCCAGATACGCGCCCAGCGCGGTTTTTTGATTCAGCGAGCGCGCCAGAACTCCATCCAATCCATCGGTAAGTCCGGCGAGAATCAGGATTCCGAGCGCCACATCGTAGCGGCGATAGTGAATGGAAATAATAAAAAACGGCAGGAATCCGAGCCTTAGAAAGGTCAACTGGTTGGGGACGGTGAAAACGCGGGAGGCCATGGGGATTTCGTTCCTGCTCAAACGAACAGCGCGAGATAGTCGCGGATCGAGCGGCCGACGCGCTGCTCAAAGCGGCCGGAAAGCGAGGGAATCGATCCGTGCGGCTCATCGAGCGCGATGCGCTCGATCCGCTGCATAGGAAAAAACAGGGTGGGCAGCCCGATGCGTTCGCCCTCCGGGTCCATGACCTGCCGGATGAAATCGTCGAACGAATTCAGATCGATGCCGCGCAGGGTGACCCCGGAAGAATTCATGGACACAAGCGAACCCCACAATTTTTCCTTGGGCGTGTGCAGGCTCACAATGACAATGGAATTCGGTTCCAAGGGTGCGCGCTCGTTCTGCTCCGGAACGGCGGAGCGTAATCTGAAATCGCGTTAGCTACAGGGAAATGGTCTTCAAATTTTCAGCTACCCGCAATTTCGGCTCAGTAACTTTCTGAACGTCGTCCGGAGTAAGTCCCGGCGCGACTTCGCGAAGGACCAGCCCCTCCGGAGTGACGGCAATCACCGCCAGGTCCGTCACGATCAGGTCGACGACTTCCAAACCCGTCAATGGCAGTGTGCACTTCTTCAGAATTTTCGGCTGGCCATCTTTGGTGGTGTGTTCCATGGCGATGATCACGTAGGGCGAGCTGGCCACCAGATCCATCGCGCCGCCCATACCCTTCAGCATTTTTCCGGGAATCGCCCAGTTGGCGAGATTGCCCTTCTCGTCCACTTGCAGCGCGCCCAGCACCGTCATATTCACGTGCGCGCCGCGGATCATTCCAAACGAATCGGAGCTGGAAAAGTAACTGGTCCCGGGAATTTCCGTGACCGTTTCCTTGCCGGCGTTGATCAGGTCCGGGTCTTCCTCGCCCGCGTAAGGAAAGGGACCGACGCCCAGCATGCCGTTTTCCGATTGCAGCACCACGTCCATGCCTGCGGGAATGTAGTTGGCGACCAGCGTGGGCGTGCCGATGCCCAGATTCACGTAGAAACCGTCACGCAATTCCTGCGCGACGCGCCGGGCGATCATTTCCCGCTTGCTTTCCTCGGACGATCCGGCCTTCTTCCCTTCCGAATGCGAAGCCACTTGCGTCATGCGCGTTTCCTCACCGTTCGTTTTTCAATTTTCTTCTCGTAGTTTACACCCTGGAAAATCGCATTGACGAAAATTCCCGGCGTGTGCACCGATTCCGGCGGCAGTGTGCCAAGCTCGACCAATTCCTCGACCTCGGCAATCACGTAATCCGCGGCGGTAGCCATGACCGGATTGAAATTGCGCGCGGTTTTGCGATAGATCAGGTTTCCCCAGCGGTCGCCTTTCCAGGCCTTGATAAACGCGAAATCGCCGCGCAGGCCGCGCTCGAGAATATATTTGCGCCCGTTAAATTCGCGCTCTTCCTTGCCCTCGGCGATCATGGTGCCCACCCCGGTCGGTGTGAAGAATGCCGGAATCCCGGCGCCGGCGGCGCGCATGCGTTCGGCGAGCGTGCCCTGGGGGTTGAGCTCGACTTCCACTTCCCCGCTCAATACCTGCTGCTCGAAGAGTTTGTTTTCGCCCACATAGCTGGCGATCATTTTCTTGATCTGGTGGGTCTGCAGCAGGAGGCCCAGGCCGGAATCCAGCGTGCCCGCGTTGTTGGAGGCGACCGTAAGATTTTTGGTGCCCTTGCGGCGCACCGCGGCGATCAGATTTTCGGGGACGCCGCACGTTCCGAACCCGCCAGACAGGATGACCGCGCCGTCGAAAAGTTTTTCAATCGCCACGTCGGCGTTGGCTACGCGTTTGTCCATCGGATCCCGCTCCCCAAAATTGAAATGCGCGCAAAATT
Source organism: Candidatus Acidiferrales bacterium (assembly GCA_035295105.1). Lineage (GTDB taxonomy): Bacteria > Acidobacteriota > Terriglobia > Acidiferrales > UBA7541 > Palsa-360. The sequence continues at coordinate 63,869 of DATGJQ010000102.1, forward strand.
TATATCCATCAGTTTACTGCAGATCACGCAGAATCTTGTACAGTTCTCCGGCCGCGCTGAATTCCTCTTCCAAGGCGCGCGTCCGCAGGTCGCTGCGAACCTGCTCCAGAGCCTGCATCATCTGGTCGAGCACGCGCTCCAGATTGTCGCTGTTCGTTAAAATAATATCACGCCACACCGAGTAGGGACTTCCCGCCAGCCGCAACGCGTCGCGAAGGCCCCGGCCCGCGAGAGTAACCGGCAAACCGGTTTCGTCCGTCTGGCTGCGGACCACTCCCGCGAGGGCCACCGCTAGTAGCTGCGGCAGGTGCGAGACCACCGCCGCGGCGCGGTCGTGCGCCTCCGCCTCCAGCCAGATGGGCTCGACGCCAAGTTCCTTTACCAGCGCCACGAATTCCTGGGCCCGAACGTGGCGGTCCTGCATGGGTCTTTCTTTCGTCGCCGGGCGGATCAAGGCGTATTTCGAGCCGCGAAACAAATGGCCGTCCGCCGCGGCGATGCCGGAAATTTCCTTTCCGGCCATGGGATGCCCGCCCAGGAAATGTGCGCCATTTTCCGAAAACGATTCCGCAGCCACGGCGCAGACCATGCGTTTCGTGCTGCACGCGTCGGTGACCAGCGCATTCGGCGCAGCCAGCCGCGCGATTTCCGGCAAGAGTTCGATGGTGTGCCCTACCGGAAGCGCTACATATATCAAGTCGGCTCCAGCAACGGCCAGCGACAGGTCGGGAACGCCTTCATGGAGCGCGCCGCGCTCGAGCGCCTGGCGCAGCACGTGCGGCTTGTCCCAGCCGATGACGACCGTGTCCGCGGAATGCTGGCGCAACGCGAGTGCGAATGAGCCGCCGATCAATCCGGTGCCGATGATTGCGGCGCGGCGGAAGGGGGCGGCCATGGCTTACGCGATGGTCCGGCCGACGGCGGGTGCGATGATGCGCAGCTCGGCCATGAGTTTGTCAAACTGGTCGAAGAACAGCGATTGCGCGCCGTCGGAAAGCGCGTGCTCGGGATCGTTGTGGACTTCGAGGAGTAATCCATCGGCGCCCGCGGCGATGGCGGCGCGCGCCATGGGAGGAACCTTGTCGCGGATTCCCGTGCCGTGCGAAGGATCGGCGAGGATCGGTAGGTGTGAAAGTTTTTTGATGACCGGGATGGCGGCGATGTCCAGCGTGTTGCGCGTGGCGGTTTCAAATGTGCGGATGCCGCGCTCGCACAGGATCACGTTGTGATTGCCGCCGGCCATGATGTACTCGGCGCTCAGCAGGAGCTCTTCAATCGTCGCGGACATTCCGCGCTTGAGAAGGACCGGCTTGTTGATCGTGCCCAGGGCACGGAGCAGGAAATAATTCTGCATATTGCGCGCGCCGACCTGAAAAATGTCCACGTAGGGGAGCATCAGCGCAATCTGCGATGCGTCCATCACTTCGCTGCACACTAGCAGGCCGTTCTTTTCCGCGGCGCTGCGCATCATGACCAGCGCTTTTTCTCCGTGCCCCTGAAAACTATATGGTGAGCTGCGCGGCTTGAACGCGCCGCCGCGCAGAATTTTCGCGCCAGCTTTGGCAACGCGCTCGGCGATCACACCAATCTGTTCGGGAGTCTCCACCGAGCACGGGCCCGCAGCCACCACGGCCTCGATGCCGCCGATACTCACGCCACGGGGCAGCTTGACTATGGTGCCCTGGGGACGAAACGCGCGGCTGGCCAGCTTGTAGGGCTGGGTGATGCGCACGACTTCGCGCACGCCGTCCAGAACTTCCACGTCCCGCGGATCGAATTCGGGCGGAACTCCGACGGCGCCCAGCACGGTTTGCGACGCACCGGTGGAGCGATGAATGTCAAAACCCATCGACACCAGGCGGTCGATCACATGCTGGATTTGTTCTTCCTTTGCGCCTTCTTGCATTACCACTACCATTGCAACTCCTGTTCTCGTGAGACAGACTTCTAAACCTTCTTTCCTTCGGCGCTGTGCATCACCGTGCGCTCCACCGAGCGCGCTTCATCCAGAATTCGCTCAAACAGGCGGCGAATCGCGGCGTCCGGCAGCGGGCCGGGATTGGCGCTGGCGACTCCGTCCAGCACTTGCTTCTCGCGGTCCGGCTGGTACAACGCGTCGCCGGACACTTGTTTAATGCGGCCGATTTCAATGACGCAGCGCGAGCGCTCGTTCAACAGTTCGACGAGGCGCCGGTCGATCTCATCAATTTTGCGGCGCCAGTCCTCAACGGTTTTGCCGGGCGCGCCTGCTTCGGACATATTCTTGTCGGGTACGCTCATGCGTTAGGCTCCCGCCGGCTCATGCCGGTAACTGCCGCGCCCTTCAGCAGCCTCACGCGGGCGGCCAACGCCGCGACAGCCGCATCGACGCTCGCAGCGCGCTCAATCTCCTCCACCAAAGCCGAACCCACAACCGCGGCATCCGCCAGTCCGCCCAGCAACGAAACATGCCCAGGCAGAGAAATACCGAAGCCGATCGCAATAGGCAAATCGGTGAAGCGCCGCACGCGCCGCGCCAGCGCCGGCAATTCGTCGGCCAGCTGATCTTTTGCGCCGGTCACTCCGGTCCGCGAAATCAGGTACAAAAATCCGGTGGTCGCTTTGGAAATCAGCGCCAGGCGTTCGTCAGTGGAAGTAGGCGCGGCCAGAAAAATAGTGTCCAGGCCGCGCGAGGACATCGCCGCGCGATAGTCGCTGGCTTCCTCCGGCGTGACGTCCGTAATCAACACGCCATCTGCCCCGGCGGCTTTGGCCGCGTCGCCGAATTTTTCCAATCCCATCTGCAACACCGGATTGAAATAGCTGAACAGCACCAGCGGAACATCGGTTTTCGCGCGAAGCGACTTCACCAGCGAGAGCACGCCGGAGAGAGTCGTGTCGCTGCGCAACGCGCGTTCGCTGGCGCGCTGGATCACCGGGCCATCAGCGACGGGGTCGCTGAAGGGCACGCCCAGTTCGATCACGTCAGCGCCCGCACCAGCTAGTGCCAGGACGAACTGCTCCGTCGCGGCCAGCGAAGGATCGCCCGCGGTGATATAGGCGATCAAGCCCATCTGGCCGGTCTTGCGCAGATCGGCAAATCGCTGCGCGATGCGCGATGGGTTGGTCACGGTGGTGGTTGCATGTGCCATGGTTTTGGTGGCACAGACTTCAGTCTGTGGGGTTTGTTGCCTGCAAGGACTGAACCCCGCAGGCTGAAGCCTGTGCCACTAAAATCTCAGAGATACTTTGCCAGAATTTCCATGTCCTTGTCGCCGCGGCCGGAAAGATTCACGATCACCAGCGAATCGCGGGACATTTTCGGCGCTCGTGCGATCAATTCGGCAAGCGCATGAGACGATTCCAGCGCCGGAATAATGCCTTCCATGCGTGCCAGCATTCGCGCCGCGGCCACAGCGGCGTCGTCGCTGACGGCCGTGTACTCCGCGCGATGCGCATCCGCGAGCCACGCGTGCTCGGGGCCGATGGCAGGATAGTCAAGGCCCGCGGAAACCGAATGGGTGTTGGCAATCTGCCCGTCCGCAGTTTGCAAAACGTAGGAGTAAGTGCCCTGCAACACGCCCGGGCGCGCGCCGGAATATCCTGCCGCAGCGGCCATGCGCGCTGCGTGCTCGCCCAGCGTGGTGCCGCGGCCTCCAGCTTCGACGCCCAGCAATTTTACGTTCGCATCGTTCAAGAAAGCATGAAACAAACCGATGGCGTTGGAACCGCCGCCGACACACGCTACCAGCAGGTCCGGCAGGCGCTTCTCCGCTTCCAGAATTTGTGCGCGCGCCTCGACGCCGATAACGCGGTGAAAATCGCGTACCATCATCGGGTACGGATGCGCTCCCAGAACCGACCCCAGCAGGTAGTGGGTGGTGCGCACGTTGGTGACCCAGTCGCGCATCGCTTCGTTAATGGCGTCCTTGAGCGTGCGCGTCCCGGAATTCACGCCCACAACTTCCGCGCCGAGCAGCCGCATGCGAAAAACGTTCAGGCGCTGCCGCTCCATATCTTCGACGCCCATGTACACAACGCACTCGAGGCCCAGCCGCGCCGCCACCGTGGCGGTCGCGACGCCATGCTGCCCAGCTCCGGTTTCCGCGATGATGCGGCGCTTGCCCATGCGCACGGCCAGCAATCCTTGCCCGAGGCAATTGTTAATTTTGTGCGCGCCGGTGTGCAGCAGGTCTTCGCGCTTGATGTAGATGCGCGGGCCGCCGAGATGCTCCGTCAACCGCGAAGCGAATTGCAGCGGCGTGGGGCGTCCGGCAAAATTCTTCAGCAGCGAGTCGAGCTCTTTTTGAAAATTGGGATCCTGGCGCGCCTCGGCGTACGCGCGCTCGAGTTCCTCCAGCGGCGCCACCAGTGTTTCGGGGACGTAACGGCCGCCGTAAGGCCCGAAGCGGCCCTTGGCATCCGGCCAGGTTTTTGTAGCCGTGCTCATATTTTTGTCCTGCTGTAGCCCGCCTCTTCAGAGGCGGGGAAGTTCTACTGCGAAACGCACCCTGTGAACGATTCCTCGCATGCTGCTTAGATCTTGCGGGTGCTCGCGAAAATCCCCGCCTCTAAAGAGGCGGGCTACAGTGCTTGCCCCGATTTTTCTATGGCGGCGAATAACGCGCGCAATTTTGCAGCGTCCTTTCGCCCGGGCCTGGCTTCGACTCCGCTGGCAACATCGACCGCGTACGGCCGCGCTACACGAATCGCCTCGGCAACATTCTCCGGATTCAATCCGCCCGCCAAAATGATTCGCCCGTAGCGGCGCGCCGCTCGCGCCAGTTCCCAATCGAGCGTGCGTCCGGTGCCACCGTGCAATCCTCGCGCGAATCCGTCCAGCAGAATTGCATCCGCGGCGCGGTACTTTGCGAGTGACGCCACGCGAAATCCGCGCTTCACCGCAACTGCTTTGATCACCCGATGCTTGCGCGCCAGATCGTCCACTTCCGCCGGCGATTCCGCGCCATGAAGCTGCACCGAGCCGAGCCGGAGAGCCCGCGCCAGCGCATCCACCACCAGCGGCGGCCAGTTCACAAACACTCCGACCGGCTCGACAAACGGCGGCAATCGCCGAATGATGCTCCAGGCGTCCGCAGGACTGACGGCTCGCGGGCTGGGCGGAAAAAAATTGAATCCGAGCGCGGATGCCCCCAAATCGATGGAGAGGCGCGCATCTTCCCAGGTGGTGATCCCGCAAATTTTAACACGAGTCGGCATGAGATTTACGTGGCACAGGCTTCAGCCTGTGGGGGTTAGTCCTTGGAAGGACCAAAACCCACAGGCTGAAGCCTGTGCCACTTTAGGTCCCCAGCAACGCGCGCAATGCGGCGGCCGGGTCGGGTTGCGCCATCAAATGTTCGCCAATCAGGAAGGCGTCAAATCCCGCGGACCGCAGCCGGGCCAGGTCTTCGTGCGTGCTCAGGCCAGATTCGCATACGGCAACACACTCGTCAGGGATCGTCGCGATCAGGTCTTCTGAAGTTTGCACGCGCACTTCCAGCGTGCGCAGATCGCGATTGTTGACGCCCACAATGCGAGCGCCGGCCGCCAATGCTCGCGTCAATTCTTCCCGCGTGTGCACCTCGAGCAGCGGCTCCATTCCCAGCTCCCGGCCCAGGACCAGCAATTCGCTCAACACTTCGTCGGTGAGTCCCGCCACAATGAGCAGGAACGAATCCGCGTCAGTCGCGCGCGCCTCCCACACCTGCCACGGATCGACAATGAAATCCTTGCGCAGCACCGGCAATCCCACCGCGGCGCGCGCGTCACGCATGTATTTCAGCTCGCCCTGAAAAAATTCCTCCTCGGTAAGCACGGAGAGGGCCGCCGCTCCAGCCGCTTCGAGGGCTTTTGCCAGCTCCACCGGTTTGAAATCCGCGCGAATCAGGCCGCGCGAAGGCGACGCCTTCTTGAGTTCGGAGATTATATTCAGGGAAT
>DATGJQ010000103.1:0-27513 GCA_035295105.1 Candidatus Acidiferrales bacterium
ATTTTCTTTTTCAACGTAGGCTCCGTGCCGCTGTTTTCGCGGAATCGAGATCGCCGGCGTCCGGGACGGCGATTCGGTTGCGTCGAAATTTGGAGCGAACACGATAAAGCAAATGCGAGGCGCGTTCAACCGGATTCGAGACCCAGTGGCACAGACTTTTTACCCTGAGCACATGAAGGGCAGTCTGTGGGGGTTCGTCAGCACGAACGCACATTGGATGTCCGTAGACTCGAGAAGAAAGCAGATTCCTCGGGCAAGCCCCGCCCTTCGGAAAGACAGTCGCGAGTTTTTTCGCACCTGTTCAGTCCGTGCTACCCGCAAGAGGACATGATTTCTCCCGTGGCACATACACAAAATGGGATCGATCGCAAAAATCGCACAGGCAATCGTGCCTGTGCTACTTGCCCCGCCCGCTTCCCGGGGCGGATAATCAAATTTGTTCAGAAAAAAGCGGAGGCCTTCCATGGCAGCGACAAAACTTTCAGAGCAGGAAATTGCGGCGGAACTTCGGAAACTCACCGGCTGGAGCGTCGAGAACGGCAATCTGCACCGTGTGTATGAGTTCAAGGATTTTTCCGCGGCGTTCGGATTCATGACGCGCGTCGCCCTGGCCGCAGAGAAAATGGACCATCATCCGGACTGGTCCAACGTATGGAACAAGGTCACCGTGGATTTGTCCACGCACAGCGCCGGCGGGCTGACGAAAAACGATTTTGAATTGGCGGCGAAGATGCAGCAGATTCATGGGGGCTAGGAAATGTAGCGCCCGCCTTCAGGCGGGCATTTGTGGCGTACTACGGATGCCCGCCTGAAGGCGGGCGCTACAATCGGAACTCGAAGAACAGCGCGCCGGGAATCGGATTTTTCTGATACGACGAAATTTCCTGGAAACCAAGGTCCCGGTAAAGCTGGTGCGCTTCCCGCATGGACGGGAGAGTGTCCAGCACCATGGTTTTGTAGCCGATCGCACCGGCCTCCGCGATCAGCGATCGCACCAGTTCGCGTCCGGCGCCGCTCCCGCGCAATTCGGGACGCACGTACAGGCGTTTCATTTCACAGGTGTCTCGATCGATTTCCCGCAACGCCACGCATCCGGCCGCGACGCCCGGTCTTTCCGCGATTTCCTGAACCGCCAGCAGAAGCCTTCCGCCGGGCGGAGCGTATCGCCCCGGCAGCGTGAGAACTTCGTTCTCAAAATCGCCAAGACACTGCACTACTCCCGGCGTCCGGCCGTATTCGCGGAACAAATCTCGCGCTTGCGAAATAGTATCTTCGGACGAAGCAGGAAAAACGCGGAGCATGGCGGCCTCTCCGCGGATTGTGTCGCGAATTCATCGCGCGCGGCAATGCTTTTGCGTTTCGTGCGAGAAACATTGCGTCCAAATTGTCTCCTGCGCGGTTTGGAGGCCGCGCGTTTGATAGAATAATTCTTCGGCGGGAACGCTGGAAAAATTGGGAGAAGCCACCAAAATGCCGCAAGCTGCGAGCGAAATCAGCGCCGAGACCGAGGCCGTCTGGGAAGGCTACCGGCGCTGGGGATACCTGGCCGCCAACCTCGATCCGCTGGGATTCCTTACTCCTGTCGTTCACCCGGAACTCGTCATCAAAGGCGATGCCGCGGAAGCCGCGCGCAAGATTTACTGCGGAACCATAGGCGCCGAATTTTTTCACATCGACGATACCGAGCGCCGCCACTGGATCGCTGCGCAACTGGAATCGGAAGCTCCTCAGCCCGACCGCGCTTTCATTCTCGAACGGCTGATTCGCGCCGAACTTTTTGAGCAGGTGCTGCAGGCGCGCTATCTGGGAAGCAAGCGGTTTTCGCTCGAAGGCGTGACCGCCGTGATACCTCTCCTCGACCGCGTGCTGTCCGTCGCCGCGGCGGCGGGCGCGGAACAGATCCTACTCGGCATGAGCCATCGCGGGCGGCTGAACGTGATGTCGCACATCGCCGGGCAGCGCGCCGCGGATATTTTCGCCGGCTTCGAGGATGTGGATCCGCGCAGCGTGCTGGGCAGCGGCGATGTGAAGTATCACGTCGGAGCCACCGGCGAATATCGCACGCGCGAGGGCCGCAAACTGAGCGTTCACCTGGCGTCGAATCCCAGCCACCTGGAGGCCGTCGACCCGGTGGTGATTGGGCGCGCGCGCGCCAAGCAAACCCGCGCCGGGCAGCCGGCCGGGGTGAAGAAAGTTCTGCCGATCGTCCTGCACGGTGACGCCGCGTTTGCCGGGCAGGGCGTGTGGGCGGAGACGCTGAATCTTGCCGACGTTGAGGCGTACTCGGTCGGCGGCACGATTCACGTGATCGTCAATAATCTTCTAGGGTTCACCACCGAGCCGAAGGAATATGAGTCCGCTCGCTTCGCGTCTTCGCTGGCCAAGCGCCAGGCCGTGCCGATTTTTCACGTGAACGGAGAAGATCCTGACGCGGTCGTGCGCGTGGGCCAGATTGCCGCCGACTACCGTACACGCTTTGGCGGTGACGTGGTGATCGACGTGATCGGATACCGTCGTCACGGCCACAGCGAGGTGGATGACCCGACCATCACGCAGCCGCTTTTGTACGCGAAAATCAAGGATCACGCGCAGCTCTGGCAGATTTACGCGAAGGAAATCGGAGCGGATCCCGCTGCGACGGTCACGGCCGTGCGCAACGAACTGGAGAGCGCTCACCAGGCTGCCAGCGAGATGCAGAAGAAACCGCGGCTGCGGCGGCTTCCCGCGTACTGGTCTCCCTACAAGCGCGGCCGGTATGACAGCGCCTACGAAGTGGACACCGGAGTTGCGCCCGAAGAACTGGCGAAGGTTGCCGATCTGCTCACCAGCTATCCGCCGGACTTTGCGATCCATCCGAAAATCAAAAAACTGCTGGAGCAGCGCGCGGAGATGGGGCATGGCAAGCGCGCGGTGGATTATGGAATGGCGGAGGCGCTGGCATTTGCGACGCTGCTGCTGGGCGGCACGCCCGTGCGCATGACCGGACAGGATTCGCGGCGCGGCACGTTCAACCAGCGTCACGCGGCACTGGTCGATACGAAGAACGAGGCGCAATATGTGCCGCTTGAACATCTGGACGCGGGGCAGGCGCGCTGCGAAATTTTTAATTCCACTCTTTCTGAAGCCGGCGTGCTGGGTTTTGAATACGGCTACAGCCGCGACTATCCGGAAGCGCTGGTGCTGTGGGAGGCGCAGTTCGGCGATTTTGCCAACAGCGCGCAAATCATCATCGACCAGTTCATCAGCGCGGCCGAGGACAAGTGGGATCTGCCGTCGGGCGTCGGGCTGCTCCTGCCGCACGGTTACGAAGGGCAGGGGCCGGAACATTCCAGCGCGCGCATCGAGCGGTATTTGCAGCTGGCGGCCGAAGACAACATTCAGGTATGCCAACCGTCGAACGCCGCGCAATATTTTCAGCTGCTGCGCCGGCAGGCGCTGCGCCGCTGGCGCAAGCCGATGATCGTCTTCACGCCCAAGAGCATGCTGCGCCATCCGGACGCGTCTTCGTCCATCGAGGATTTTCAGCGGCCGCGATTTGAATGGGTGGTCCCGGACCGCGAAGTCACGGCCGCGGAGCGCGTGCTGATCTGCAGCGGAAAAATCGGGCACGAACTGCGCGCGGAGCGCAAAAGCCGCGGCGATTCCGAAACCGCCATTCTGTTCCTCGACCAGCTTTATCCGTTTCCGAAAAATGAGCTGCGCGCGGAGATGGAGCGACATCCGAACGCTCGCGAAATCGTGTGGGTGCAGGAAGAGCCGGCCAATATGGGCCCGCTGTCGTATGTTTTGCCGCGCATTCGCACCTATTTTCCGGACATCCCGGTACGGTCGGTGAAGCGTTCGGCGAGCGCCAGCCCCGCGACGGGCTCGGCCAAGGCGCATGAGCTGGAACAGAAAACTTTGCTGACGCTGGCGTTTACCACCGGTCCGAGCTGAAGGCGCGCGCTGCCGTCTCTACTGCATCTTTGGGGAGGAAATCGAAATGCGGAACATTGGTTTACGAGGTCTTGTGTGCGCGGCTGCGCTTTGCTGTTGGGCTGTGTGCGCGTCCGCGCAGAAAGTGGTAACGGACTATACCTTCGCCCCGCATGAGGGCGATTTCATCGCGCACAATTTCAAATTTTCCGACGGGCAGACGCTTCCGGAAGTTCGCCTGCATTATTCGACGCTGGGCACGCCCAAGCGCGACGCCGGCGGGCGGGTCACCAATGCCGTAATCATTCTGCACGGCACGAACCGCGCCGGGCGCGTCTGGCTGGTGTCTTCTTTTGCGGGCGTGCTCTTCGGCCCCGGCCAACTGCTGGACGCCTCCAAATATTATTTGATTCTTCCCGACCAGCTTGGCGCGGGGCTCGGCAAATCGACGAAGCCCAGCGACGGCCTACGCGCGAAATTTCCCCACTACGATTACTCGGACATGGTGCGCGCCTCGCAGATTCTTCTCTCCCAGGGATTGCAGGTGAATCATCTGCACCTGCTGGTCGGCGCGTCGATGGGCTGCATGGAGGGTTTCATGTGGGCCGAATCGAATCCCGATGACATGGATGCGATGCTGCTGCTCTCCTGCCTGCCGGTCGAAGTGGCCAGCCGCAACCGCATGGTGCGCAAAATCATGGTGGATGACATTCGCCTCGATCCCGGATGGAACAACGGCAACTACACCGCGCAGCCGTACGGCTTGCGCGCGGCCCTCGGGCACCTGCTGGTGGTGGGCAGCGTCCCGACGCGCTGGCAGAAGGAATATCCGACCGCTGCGGCCGCCGATAAATACGTGAACGACTACATCGAGCAGAACATGAAGACCACCGACGCCAACGATTTCATGTACCAGTATGACGCTTCGCGAAACTTCGACGCGTCGCACGATCTCGACAAGATCAAGGCGAAGGTTCTGCTGATCAATCCTCAGGAAGATTTCTGGAATCCGGCGGAACTGGGCATCGCGGAAGAGGAGATCAAGAAAGTAAAGAACGGAAAGTTTGTCTTGCTGTCGTTCCCCGAATCGTATGGGCACTACACGTTTTTTCAGGCAGCGGCCTGGCAGAAATATTTAGCGGAATTCATGAAGACGATCGAGTAGCACAGCGACACTTCGCTGTGCGGGGTTTGCAATCGAAAGTTGGAGTTGGCGTACTGGAAGTCTACAAAATCGCACAGCGAAGAGTCGCTGTGCTACTCAAACTGCTTGCGAAACGTGGCGAGCTGCTGCTTCAGATCGGCCATTTCCGATTGCAGAGTTTCCACCTGATCTTCCAGGCGCGACAGGCGCTCGCCGATGCCCGCGCTGCTGGTCACCACCACTTCCGCCGAGGTTTCCGCCGGGGCCACTGTGACGTCGCCGCTCAGCAAGTGCGCGTACCGCGCTTCCTTGGTCCCCGGCTGCCGCGGCAGCAATTTGGCGAGCGGCGGCTCGCGCTCCATCAACTTTCGCAGCGTGGTCAGCACGATGCCCAGGTCGTCAAATTTGTGCATGCGGTCGGCGCGGCTGCGCAATTCGCCGGGCGTTTGCGGCCCGCGCAGCAATAACTCCGCGAGGACGGCGGTCTCATGCCGGGTGAAGTTGTACGCTTCTTGCAGGCGATGCTCGTACTTGCTCACGCGGCTGACCATATTGTCGGCGGGCCCGGCGAGCCCCTTTTTTTCCAGGCTGCGCAAAGCGTCGCGGGCGGCGTCTTCGTCCAGGGTCATCACCGGATCGCGATTGGATTTCTGGTTGCAGGCGTTGACCAGCGCGTTGAGGGATAGCGGGTAGTATTCGGGTGTGGTGAGCTCCTTTTCCACGAGCGAGCCCAGCACCCGGGTTTCTATTTCGCTCAGAAGGAGTATATTCACGGCAGGGAATCATACAACATGCGCGACACTCTCGCGCACGGCGTATGGTGTCGCGAGTGACTCGCAATGACTGGTGAATCACGATGAACAAGAAGCCCGCACCCGGCGACTATGCCCCGTACGCCGAACAGTACGTCGTGCTGGTCAACAGCACGGACATCGTCGACACGCTGAAAACCCAGCTCAAACAAACGGCTACCCTGTTTTCCGGCCGCGGAGAGCGCGACGGGAATTTCCGCTACGCTCCGGACAAGTGGACGGTCAAGGAAGTCTTCGGGCACGTCGCCGATACTGAACGCATTTTCGCCTACCGCGCCTTGCGCATCGCCCGCGGCGACAAAACCCCGCTCGAGGGTTTTGAGCAGGAAGATTTCGTTCGCGCCGCGCGGTTCAACGAACGCAGCTTTTCGAGCATTCTGGACGAGTATGCCGACGTGCGCCGCGCCAGCGTGGCGCTCTTCAGCTCGCTGGACGATGAAGCGTGGCAGCGCCGCGGCATCGCGAGCAAGAACCCGGTAACCGTTCTTGCGCTGGCCTACTTGATCGCTGGCCACGAATTGCATCACCGCAAAATCCTCAACGAAGTTTACTTTCCGGCGATCCCGCGCGCCTAATTCCCCGCCCGAAATTGCGTCGTCCGGCCTGCGCCGGTTTGCTGGAATCCTGCCTTTCGGTGGCTTGGAACGTCGAATTCCGTCTACAGCGTTTTTGGCACGATCCGGGCCCAACCAACGTCCCGGAGACAGGGCGCATGTAAAAAGTTCAGGGTAGATCCGTGCGCAAATCCCCAGGTTGATTTCGGTGAGTGTCTGTATCTTACGTAGATTGAGTCGCTTGGACGATTTTCATGATCAGTGTCACATTGGAAAGGAGCGTGCTTTACTTACCGGTGGGTAGGGTTTCTCTCTTTGAGATTTGTGAGATGTGAGAAAGGATCGACACCGATGCTGACACAACGGAAATTACGATGGATGGGCGGCCTAGCCGTCCTAGCCTCAGCCCTGGCAATTGCACCAATCGCCGCGCCCTTGATGGCGCAAACGACAGTTTTGGGGGAACTGAAGTTTGAAGGCAAATCCAAGGTGGAAAAGACTTCGGGCGTGTGGATTGACGGCAAGTATGTCGGGTATTTGGGGGAATTGTGGGGACCCAAGCGGATTCTGCTGATTCCCGGCGACCATGAACTAGTCATCCGGCAAGCCGGCTACAAGGATTTCACGGAAACCCTCACCGTGGAACCCAAGGAATTGCTGGCCGTGCCGGTGAAGATGCAGAAAGCGCCGGATGAGACGTTGCCGAAAGTCACTGCGCAACTGAAAATCGACGTGCAGCCGGACCGCGCGGCGGTTTTCGTCGATGACCGCTTTCTGGGCCACGCAGGAGAACTGGGCGGCGCGTTTCACGCCATGCTGCTCAGTCCCGGCGCGCACCGCATCAAGGTGGAATTGCCCGGATACCAGAGTTTTGAAACCGATGTGAATCTGGTGGCCGGACAGAAGTCCACGGTGAAGACCAACCTGTCGAAAGGCAGCATTCACCAGGCGGATGCGCTCATCGATCAGTCCAACGCACCCGGACGCGACAAGTAAACGCACACCCAATGTCAGAGAGAAGGCCACCCGAATTTGGGTGGCCTTTTTTTTGAGTAAGACAGGCTTCAGCCTGTCTGGTTTTGTTTAGCGCCAGGCATAAATCTAAACCAGACAGGCTGAAGCCTGTCCTACTTCGCGGGTTTGAAGGTGGGCAGGGCTTTGCGCGGAAACATCTCGGTCCGCATCGCGGCGTTGTAGACGAAGATGGCTTCGACGGCGGCGGCCTGCTTGAGGTCGGGCGCCGAGAGCCGCTCGTAGACGTCCTGGTTGGTATGCAGGCTGCGCATTTCGTAGTCGCGCGGATCCTGGATGAATTGAAACGCCGGGATGCCGATGGGATCGAACGAGTCCTGATCGCTGGATCCCGATTCGCGCATGCTGACGGTGGTTACCCCGAGGTCGCGCAGCGGTTCGATCCATTTCTCGAAGACCGGAACGGCGGCCTGATTGCCTTGCGCGTAAATCCCCAGCAATTTTCCTCCGCCATTGTCGATGTTGAAATACGCGGAGATCTGCGCGTGCTCAGGCTGAAGGGTCACCGGGCCGGTCTGCTCCCGCAGAAATTCCGGCAGCGCCATTTGCTCGGGCGTGGTGGAGAGCCCGACGGCGCCAAAGTGTTTGTGAACGTAGGCCAGCGAGCCCAGTTCGCCCTGCTCTTCGCCGGTCCACAGCGCGATGCGGATGGTGCGGCGCGGGCGAATTCCCAGCGCGGTGAAGATGCGCATGACTTCCAGAGCGACAATCGATCCGGCGCCGTCATCCGTCGCGCCCGTCCCCGCGATCCAGCTGTCCAGATGCCCCCCGAGCATTACCACCTGATCTTTCAGCTGCGGGTCCGAGCCCGGAATTTCGGCGATCACGTTGGCGCCGGGCACGTGGTCGCCGGTAAATTCCGTTTCGATGTTCAGGGAAATGGAAACGTGCACGTTGCGCTGCAGCAGGCGGGCCACGCGGCCGAAATTTTCGTTGGAGATTACCGCGGACGGAATCGGCTGCTTGTGATCGGGCAGATAAACGAGCTGCCCCATCTGCTCGCCGTTATCGTCACGGAAAATTCCGCCGTCGCCCGCATAGCTGGGAACCAGCAGCGCCACCGCGTGTTCATCGGCGAAAAACCTGGAGACTTTTTCCTTGAAACTCACCATTTGAAAAAGGCTCTCCCACTCTTTTGGGGTCTTGGAGAGTACGTGCTGCTCCTCCATGTTCCCATTGAGCGGGTATTCGTAAATTTCCTGGAGTTTTTTCTCGTCGTAGTGCTGCAGAAGGGGCGCAGGGTCGGGATTGATGGCCGGCATGTCCCCGTACAGAACGATTTTTCCGGTCAGCTTGCCTTTCCATTTCTCAAAATCTTTTTCCTCTTTCAGCCGTGGCACGGCGATCACGTCCGCGTCCTGGGTTCCGTTGGTGGCCGGCGACCACGGTGTGGCCTGGGCAATGAAGGTTGCGCGGTCGGGAATTCGCAGGAAGACAGAAGTCTGGATTTGCTGCCAGCCCATCCCGAAATCGCCCCAATTTTCGAGATGCGCATTCATGCAGCCCATGGCGCTGAGCTGGTCACGAGCCCAACCGCTGGCCTTGTCCAGGTTCGGCGAGCCAGTGAGCCGCGGACCGATGCCGTCAAACAGCTCGCTGGCAAAGTCCATCACGTGCGAATGCTTGAACGATTCTTCACGGATGCGGCTGTACATTCCCAGATCGACGGTTTCCGCCGCGGACTCGGCGGGCGCAGCCGCCGGGCGCGCGGCAGCAGCTTTTTGAGAATTATTGTCACCGGCCTGCACGGGGGCTAAAGCGCTTTGTCCGAAACACAGGAGGCCAGCGAGAGCCGCGGTGCGGGCCGTCCGACGGAAAAACAAGGTGTCATCAGATGGTTTCATTTGCCGCCACATAGGGCCACAATGCCGCAACCCATCCCTGCATGTCTAGAATCTATTTGGCCTGTGCCTCGCCGGGCGCAGGTTTCATTCTAGATTTGGCAGTGCTTCAATTCCAAATTTCATGCGCGCGCATTTTAGCGTTCCGCGAACGCGGAATAGACAACCGGCGATGCCCGCGCTAACGTATTATTCTTCGACTATGCCTCTACAAATTGTTAAGCGCCGCTCGCGCGGCTTCATCTGTGTAAATGCTCATCCCGAGGGATGCCGGCGCAACGTGGAGCGCTGGGTCTCCGGCGTGAAAGGAAAAATTCCCGCCGGAGAAAACGCGCCCAAAAACGTGCTGGTGATCGGGGCGTCCACCGGCTACGGCCTCGCGTCGCGGATCGCCGCAGCCTGGGGCTATGGAGCCAAAACACTCGGCGTCTTTTTCGAGCGGCCGCCCGAAGGCGACAAAACCGCCACGGCCGGCTACTACAATACCGCCGCGCTACATACTCTGGCCCGGCGGGACGGCCTGTTCGCCGCCAGCATCAACGGCGACGCATTTTCCGACGACATCAAGCGCGCCGCCGCGGAAGCGATCCGCAAGGAAATGGCGCCGGTGGACCTGGTGATTTACTCGCTCGCGTCGCCCAAGCGCACCGATCCGCGCTCCGGCAAAGTGTACAGTTCGGTGCTGAAGCCGGTGGGGCAGCCGTATACGAATCGCACCATCGAACTCGATTCCGAAAAAGTGGTCAGCGTGACGCTGCCCCCCGCCGGCGACGATGAAATCGCGGACACTGTAGCCGTGATGGGCGGCGAAGACTGGCGGCGCTGGATGGACATGCTGCTGGAGGAAAGACTTCTGGCGCCCGGCGCGCGCACGCTGGCCTATTCGTACATCGGGCCGGAAATTACCTGGCCCATTTATCGTGACGGCACGATTGGACAGGCGAAGAAAGATCTGGAACGCGCCGCCAAAGATCTGGACGCGACGCTGGCGAATCAATTGGGCGGCCATGCCTGGGTGTCGGTCAACAAAGCGGTGGTCACGCAAGCCTCCGCCGCGATTCCCGTGGTGCCGCTTTACCTGAGCGTGCTGCCGCTGGCGATGAAAAAGAAAAACCTCGACGAAGGCCCGCTGGAACAGATGCGGCGCCTGTTCACCGATTTCCTGTGCACCGGCGCCGCGCCAAAACTGGACGAGGCGCGCCGCTTGCGCCTGGACGACCGCGAAATGCGCGCCGACGTTCAGGCCGACGTTTCCGCCCTGTGGCCGCAGATGAACACGGAGAATCTTCGCCAGGTGAGCGCCTTCGCTGAGTTTCAGCGCGAATTCCGCGGCCTGTTCGGCTTTGAAGTGGACGGCGTGGATTACGAACAGCCCACCGAGACGAATTTGCAGTTGTAGCGCAGGCGCTAACGCTTCTTAGCGGGAGAAAAAGCAGATTCCTCGGGCCAACCCGCCCTTCGGTTCACCGAGAACGTTCTCCGTGAACGGAATGACAAGTGGGAGGTTCTCCGCAGCCGTTCCCCGCGTGAGGGCCTGCCATCTAAAGCTGCTTGCGCAGATATTCAACCACCACGTAGCCGATCAGCGCGCAGACGACGGCCACGATAAAATTGGTGACGGTAAAAATATCGAACACCGCGGAAACCAGGGTCTTGCCACGCGCGTTGCCGTGAGTGAAATCGCCCATCAGAAGATTGGAATAGAACAGAAAAATAATGAAGCCGACTTCCACCAGCGCCCGCCACAGCGGAGCCATTCTTCGAGACTTTTTTTCGTCCGGCGGCATCGCGCAACTATAGCAAGAAAAACCGAGAACTCCGCCAATCGCCGAACCGTACAACAAATCGCGAATCAAGTAGGACAGGCTTCAGCCTGTCTGGTTTAGATCTAAGCATGACGCTAATCAAAACCAGACAGGCTGAAGCCTGTCCTACGTTGTCCGCGATTGCATGTGATGGCGCTCGGGCGTAAAGTACCGTGGACGGATTTGGATCGAACGTGCTGGAGCCGCCCGTGGAACGGCACGCCTTTCCACGTGAGGCCCAGGTCAAATCCCTGCTTTCCTTGAGAGGAGCGAGTGATGTCCATCTATCAAAGAACGCGCCGCTATTTGCCTTTTGCCGTGGTAGGGGTCGCAGGGCTGATCTCTCTCGGAGCGGCCAAAGCCACGCCCGATCTGAATCCCGCGGCGATCAATGTTCAGATGCCGAATCAGATCAAATGGGACGATGACATGAAGCGCGGCGAAAGCACCGCGGTGCTCGCCGGCGATCCCGAAAAGGAAGGCATCTACGTCGAACTGGTGAAATGGCACGCCCACCACATGAGCCATCCGCACTTTCACCCGAATGACCGGTTCATCACCGTGATTTCGGGAACCTGGTGGGTCGGAACCGGCACCAATTTCGATCCTGATAGCACGGTGCCGCTGCCTGCGGGCAGCTACGCCCGGCATTTCGGCAAGCAGGTTCATTACGACGGCGCGAAGGACGCGGATGTAATTCTGGAAATTGTGGGCATGGGGCCTGCTACCGCCACTCCGGCTGAAGTAAAGTAGGTAAATGTTCCGCGGCGCGCACACACGGTTTTCAGGATCGGACGGCGATGGCCTGGTTTAAGCGGGAAAAAAAGCGAATCGACCAGCCCACGCCGCCCGACGAACGCCGCGTGAAGACCGAAGGCCTGTGGTCCAAATGCGAAAATTGCCGGTCAATCGTCTGGAAAAAAGATCTGGACGCCAACTGGCGCATTTGTCCCAAGTGCGAACACCATTTCCGCCTCAACGCCACGCAACGCCTGGAGCTGCTGCTCGATTCGCGCTGGGTGGAGCATGACGCCGCGCTGGCCTCCAGCGACCCGCTGAAATTCACGGACACCAAACCCTACGCCGCGCGGCTCAAGGACGCGCGCCGCAAACTCGGCAAGGCTGACGCCATCATCACCGCTGAAGGCCTGCTCGGCGGACGGCCCGTCATCTGCTGTTCGATGGAGTTCGCGTTCATCGGCGGCTCGATGGGCGCGGTGGTCGGCGAAAAGGTGACCCGCGCGGTGGAAATGGCCATCGCCAAAAAATTGCCGCTGGTGATTATTTCCTGCTCGGGCGGCGCGCGCATGATGGAGGGCACCATCAGCCTGATGCAGCTGGCCAAGGTTTCCGCGGCGCTGGCGCGGCTCGATGAAGTCCACCTTCCATTCATTTCCGTTTTGACCGACCCGACCACCGGCGGCGTCACCGCCAGCTACGCCATGCTGGGCGACATCAACATCGCCGAGCCGGGCGCGCTGATCGGCTTTGCCGGGCCCCGGGTGATCGAGCAGACCATCCGCCAGAAGCTTCCCAAAGGTTTCCAGACTTCGGAGTTCCTGCTGGAGCACGGATTTCTCGACGCCGTTGTTCACCGCAAGGAGCTGAAAACCTATATCTCCTCGGCCCTCGAATTTTTCCTGGCGTAACGGCATGAACTACCAAGAATCGGTGCAGTACCTCTTCAGCCTGGGCCGTGAACTCGCCTCGCCGCGCCAGGCCAGCGCGCAAAAGTTCGATCTGAAAAATATCACCGTCGTTTGCGAGCACCTGGGCCAGCCGCAGCGCCAGTTTCAATCGGTGCATGTGGCCGGGACCAATGGCAAGGGTTCCACTTCGGCGATGCTCGATTCCATTTTGCGCGCCGCGGGCTTGCGCACCGGCCTGTACACTTCGCCGCACCTCGAGCGCATCAACGAGCGTATTCGCCTGGACGGCCGGGAAATTTCCGACCAGGAATTTGCCGCCGCCTTTACCCGCGTGCAGCAGGCCATCGAGGAATTGCTGGCCGCCGGTCGCCTGGCCGCGCATCCCACCTTTTTTGAATGCGTCAGCGCTGTAGCATTCGTCCATTTCGCCGGCGCGGGTGCGGAATATGCCGTCTGCGAGACTGGCATGGGCGGGCGCCTCGATGCCACCAACATTCTGCTGCCCGAAGTCGCGGTGATCACCCAAATCGACTTTGACCATGAAAATTACCTGGGCCATTCCATTGAGGAGATCGCCGCGGAAAAGGCGGGCATCATCAAGCCCGGCGCCCGCGTGGTCAGCGCCGCAGAACATCTGATCGCCCGCGTGGTGATCCGCCGGCGCTGCGCGGAGGTTGGCGCATTCCTGGTGGAAATCGAAAACGCTTTTTACCTGGAGGACGTGACCGCCACGGACGGCCGCTTTTCGTTCACGGCGATTTCCTACGAAACCGGCGTGCGCATTCCCATCGCGTTGCAACTGGCCGGGCGCTTTCAGGTTCGCAACGCGCTCACCGCACTGGCCGCCGCGCGCCTGCTGGCTGAGCGCGGCGCGCCAATCGACGATCAGGACATCTCGCGCGGGTTCGCCGCGGCCGTCTGGCCCGGCCGGCTCGAGCGCATCGGCGAACGCCCCGACATCTATGTCGACGGCACGCACAATCCCGCCGGCGCCCGCGAAATCTCCGTCTTCTGGGAGCAATTCCTCCCCGGGCGCAACATCATCCTGATCTACGGAGCCATGCGCGACAAAGCGGTGGACGAGATCGCCGGCCTGCTGTTTCCCCGCGCTTCCACCGTGATTCTCACCGCGCCCGCGCAGTCCCGCTCAATCTCCGCTCCGCTGCTGGCGGAAATGACGGCGCACCACGCGCGCCGCGCCGAGGTTATTCCCGATCCCGCGAAAGCGCTGGAGCGCGCGTTGGAACTCGCCGCCCCCGAAGACGTCATCTTCATCACCGGCTCGCTCTACCTCGTCGGTGAGTTGCGCGCCGCGTGGATGTCTCGCCAGGGCGGAACGCAAGCCGCCAGGTAAGCACTACAAGTGGCACAGACTTCAGTCTGTGGATTTTCATGTGATCTTGGCGAATGCAGGCAGCCCGAGCCAGCGAAGGGAAGCCCACAGACTGCCCTTCATGCTCTCAGAGTAAAAAGTCTCTGCCACTGAGTTTCCCTTTTCTCGACATTCCGGTTCCCAAATTGTACTCAGTGGTATATATATCCATTGGTTTCAACAGCCCTGGATGGGCACGCACTTGCACTGTTTCATTTTGGATCTCTACAGCGAATTCTTCATGTAATTGATAGCACTGGACTTAATAGCCAGGCCCATAGGAGCGCCCCCGCGATGCAGGCCCCAGCCAAATCGTGCAAAGTATTTCTCTCTACAGCCGCACTGATTCTTCTGATTTCGGCCCTTGCCGGCCAGGCGTTTGCCGACACCAAACCCAAGTTCGTCTACGTCACGAATTCCGGCGCCGAATTTGATACCTTCCAGACTTTCAGTGTCACCGGCACGGCGAGCTGCTCTTCGTCGCCATGCGCCTCGACATTCTCAGTCACTGGTTCGTTTAGCCTCGACCTGAATTCAGGCTCGCTTACGGGAACTGTTTTTCTCGCCGATCCGAGCGACCTTGCTGGCTCTCCGACCGCGTTTCCCGTCGATAATCGGCATTCGTTCCCGACGAATCCATTTTATTTCCGATCCAACAGCCAGCAATCGACGATGACTCTAGCCTTTTCTCCCAATTCGATCCCGGGCGGAAGCTCGGGTGGCACGCTTTGCACAACGAACAACGCCTCAGGATGCGCGAGCCTGTCGACCATCATAATCGCTAGCTATGACATGAGCGACAGTTTGCGAGCTTCGACGGGCGGAATTTCCGTCACGGCAACATTCTCCAGCGGGTCGATCACGATGACCGGGAATTCGCAGGGCGCCGGCACGGTTTCGGCTTACGCGGTTGACGCCAACACGGGCGTCTTGACCCTGGTCCCCGGTTCACCATTTTCGGCCGGGCTGAATCCGTACTCCATCGCGCTGGATCCCTCCAGCAAGTTTGTTTACGTTGCGAATCGAGACTCCAACAATGTCTCAGCCTACGCGGTGAACAGCGCAACAGGAGCTCTGACTCCAGTTTCGGGATCGCCCTTTGCCGCAGGTTTGGATCCGAATTCCGTGGCGGTCGACCCGACGGGCAAATTTGTTTACGTGGCTAACCAACGCTCCAACACCGTTTCGGCATTTACGTTAGATAGCGAGACGGGAGCTTTGAATCCGGTGAACGGCGCGCCGTTCCCGACGCCGCCAGGGCCTACCTCTCTAACCATCGATCCGGCGGGCAAGTTTATCTACGTGACGATGGGCACGTACGAGTCGCCGGCCTATTTTGGCACCAACGTCTATTCCATTGATCCCGCTTCCGGCGCTTTAAACAACGTACCCGGCTCAGCCTTCTATGCTATGGGACCACTGGCAACAGCGATCGACCCTACGGGGAAGTTTCTTTTTGAGAGCTTCCAATTGAACCCGTGGTGGGGCACTCAGTCATTCTTGCTTCAGAGCTCCTCTGGCCTCGTGACTGCTGCTGCTGGTTGCAACAGCCCTTGTCCGGATACCTGGCCCAGCGCCCTGGCCGTACACCCCTCGGGCAAATTTTTGTATGTCACCGATCCCGACAGCAGCTACGTTTCGGCGGAAACCATCGACACCACTACAGGTAAGCTAGGACTGGTTCCTGGCAGTCCTACCGGTGACTTCGGTCATTCCTCAGTGGATCCTGTCATTGGTCCGTACGCGACCGGTGCGTACCCAAACTCAATCGCGATCGATCCGGCAGGCAAGTTTGCGTATGTCGCGAACATGGGTTCGAATAACATATCGGCGTACACGATCGATGGCTCGACCGGCGCCTTGGCTCCGATGCCTGGCTCGCCTTTTATAGCGGGTATTGCACCTTCGTCGCTGGCGATTGCAAGCGCTCCGGCCAGCGTTGCATTCGACGCTTTTAAGGTGAAGCTGGACATTGACGAGGATCGCAAGACCACGTTCCGAGCCGACGGCTTCTTTACGCTGGGTGCGGGGAGCGATGGCATTTATCCTCTTTCGGAAAGCGTCACCCTCCAGGTTGGCTCGTACACTGTGAACCTTCCGGCAGGCTCGTTCCGCGAGCGCGGGCGGCACGAATTCACATTCGAAGGCTCGCTCAACGACGTCGACTTGAGGATTCGAATCTATCAATTCCAGGAGCATGTCCGAGGGAGCGGCAAAGAGACCGTTTACCTGTTCACGGCAGAAGGCCGGGGAAATATCTTGAAGGGTACGAAGAACCCGGTAGCCGTCGGACTCACGATCGGCGACGATGAAGGAAACGCGACCGTGAGAGCGGACATCGACAAGTAAGACCAGCGCAGCTTGCAGGACGGTTCTCCAGAGGCCGTTCCATCCATCCAGGTCGCACGGTCCTGGGGACGGGACGGCTTCTGCCTTGTCGATGTGGGTCCCTAGCGCATCATCGGAAATGTCCTGGTTTCAAACAGTCAATCTAGCCAAGCGGGTTCAGTTCAGGAGGTCCGACCTTCAGGTCGGACATAGTGATGCGCATGATTAGGGGCTTTAGGCCCTGAAGCTTCAGGGGGCTAAAGCCCTCGTTTATACCAGCGCGAACGTCGGGGCTGAAAGCCCCGAACTCCTAAAGGCTCTAAGGCCCTAAAGACCAGATTCCGCACCATCAATTCCAGTGCGAATCCCCCGAATCTCTGCTAAACTACTCACTTTGTTTAGCTTTGTCTAAATGGGTGAGGAGTCGTCATGGCTATGAAATGCAAGATTTGCGGCAAGGGTCCGTCGTTTGGCAACGTGGTCAGCCACGCCAACAACACCCGCCGCCGCCGCTGGAATCCCAATCT
Organism: Candidatus Acidiferrales bacterium; assembly: GCA_035295105.1. Classification (GTDB taxonomy): domain Bacteria; phylum Acidobacteriota; class Terriglobia; order Acidiferrales; family UBA7541; genus Palsa-360. The sequence continues at coordinate 16,980 of DATGJQ010000103.1, forward strand.
GCAACGTGTTCGCGCCGTGGTTGACGGTGCGCGCAAGCAAATTCGTGTCTGCACTTCCTGCATCCGGGCCGGCCGCGTCACGAAAGCAGCCTAACTGGCCTCTTTTCGCATCGGAAGATTTATCCGGCGGGCTCCCTTCGGAGCCCGCTCGCGGTATAAGGAGACAACGTGAGGATTCGTCGGCGGGGATGTTTGGTGCTGGCCGCGGCCCTCGCGGTCGCTTCCGGGTGCAAGAAAGCGCCGCAGCAACCGGAAGCCGGGGTGTGGGGCGTGGTGGACGGCACGCCGATCACCAGCGCCGAAGTCGACAAGTTTTACCGCACGCAATTGAATCCCGATGCGCCGCAGCCTTCGCAGGATGAAGCGCTGTCCCTCAAGCTGAATGTTCTGGACGAGCTGATCAACAATCACATCCTGCTGGAGAAGGCCAAAGCGCTGGGCCTGCAAGCCGCCGACGGCGAAGTCGAGGACAAGTTCACCGAATTCAAGAGCCCCTACACCGAGGAAGAATTTCAGCGGCAGATCAAGGCGCGCGGCTACACGGTGGACGACCTGAAGAACGACATCCGCCAGCAGCTCTCCATACAAAAAGTGATCAATCACGAAGTGGTGGCCAAGATCGCGGTCACCGATCAGGACGTGCAGGATTTTTACAACCAGAACCGCGCGCAATTTAACGTCACCGAGCCGCAATACCGCATCGCGCAGATCGTGGTGACCCCGCACAAGGATCCCGGCCTGCGCAACCGCAAGAATGACGACGCCACCACCGATCCAGAAGCGCGGCGCAAGATCGCGGCGCTCGAGCAGCAACTCTCCACGGGTGCGGATTTCGCGCAAGTCGCGATGGACTATTCGGAAGATCCGGCATCGGCGGGTTCCGGAGGAGACCTCGGCTACGTCCCGGAATCGTCGCTTTCGCAGAGCGATCCGGCCTTGAAAAAGGCGGTGATGTCCTTAAAGGCGGGGCAGGTCAGCGGCGTGATTGTTTTGCGGGATTCCTACCGGATTCTGAAATTGGTCTCCAAGGAAGCGCCTGGGCAGCGCGACCTGAACGATCCGTCCGTGCAGCAATCCATTCGCGACAACATCCGCAACCGCAAGGAGCAGTTGCTGCGCGCCGCGTACCTGGCGGTGGCGCGGAACAACGCGAAAATCAACAACTACCTTGCGCAGCAGGTGGTCGAATCAGCGGGCAAGCTGCCGGTGGTGGTGGCGCCCAAGGCCGCGGATGCGGCTCCCGCCGCGCCCGCGCAGTAAACAGTTGCCCAGCAACTGTGGAAGTTCCTGGTGTGACCGGCGGGTGCCGCACCCTTATGCTTTTTAAGGGTGCGGATTTGAATTCGAGACCATCTCCTAGTCTTTTTAGAACTCTTTTCTGAAAGTTCCTCCTACCAGGAATCTAAACCCGCACCCTTGAAAATCACAAGGGTGCGGCACCCTCGAGCTCAAGCATGCGCCATCTACGCAACCACCGCCAAAATTTCGCCGGCGTTGACGGTCTGGCCTTCGCGCGCTAGCTTTTCCACTTTGCCGGATTTCGGCGAACGAACTTCGTTCTGCATTTTCATGGCTTCGATCACCAGCAGGCCCTGCCCGGCAGTCACCTGTTGCCCCACCTCGACCAGCACCCGCACGATCTTGCCGGGCATCGGCGCGACCAGCTGCTGGCGGCCTTCGAGCTCCACTCCGGCGCCGCGGCCCCGGCGCCACGAGCGCGGGTCGCGAACGTCCACTAAAAATTCGCGCCCGTTGACGCGCACCAGCAAACCGGCGGGCGTTTCCTCCGCGGTGACTTCCAGAGATCTGCCGCCAAGCAGAACGGAATAGCTGCCGCGCGAAAGCTGGATCGCATCAACTTCCAGGCGCCGCCCGTCAACGCTGAACGCCACGCGTGAATTCTCCCCTTTGTCTCGAAAGAACTCCACCGATCGGCGCGCTCCGTTGATCGTGATTTCATATTTCATGGTTCGAGTTTGCCGTCCAGTGTCGCGTTGAAAATTGTCCCCGCCCGCGCCGGGTTGTTGTCACGGAGTTCGGTTCAACTGTTCCAGCCGGGCATCGCGCTTCCATCGGGATTCCGTTTCTGGCGACGTTCCATTTACCGGCGCTTCGTCCTTCCCTCCAAGGGAATGCAGCAAAGCCACCAGCATCGCGGCGTCTTCCGCGGCCTCGTCCCGCTCGCGTGACTCGCCCAAAGAGAGCAGCAGCGGAAGCCGCTGATCGAGCCAGCGCGTGTAAATTTCGCCGCGCCGGAATTCCGGATCGCGCAGGATGCTGAGCAAAAGCGCGGTGTTCGTCTTGATGCCCGTGACACTGTGTTCCTCAAGGGCTCGATCGAGGCGCTCGATGGCTTCGGTGCGATCCGCGCCCCAGGCGATCAGTTTGCCCAGCATCGGGTCGTATTCGGTGGAAACCTGAAACCCTTCGTACACGCCGTCATCGAGACGAATTCCCGGGCCGGAGGGAACACGCCGCGAGAGGATTGTCCCCGGTGAGGGAAAAAACTGATTGGCGGGATCCTCCGCGTAAAGTCGGCATTCCACGGCGTGGCCGGAAAGTTTCACATCATGCTGTACAAACGGCAGCGGCTCCCCGGCGGCGGCGCGGATCTGCAACTTCACGAGGTCCAGCCCGGTGACCATTTCCGTGACTGGGTGCTCCACCTGCAGGCGCGTGTTCACTTCCAGAAAATAAAACTTGCGCTCAGCATCCACCAGAAATTCCACGGTTCCGGCGTTGGTGTATCCCGCATCCCTGGCCAGCCGAATTGCAGCCTCGCCCATGGCGTGGCGCAGGTCCGGCGTCATGATGGGCGACGGAGACTCTTCGATTATTTTCTGGTGGCGGCGCTGCACCGAACATTCGCGCTCGCCGAGATGAACGATGTGGCCATGGGCGTCCGCGAAAATCTGGATTTCCACGTGGCGCGGGCGGTCAATGTATTTTTCCAGGTAGACGCGAGCATCGCCGAACGCATTGAGCGCCTCCGACGAAGCATCGCGAAACGCCGCGGCCATTTCCGATTCAGCGGAAACCCCGCGCATGCCCTTCCCGCCTCCGCCCGCCACCGCCTTCAGCAGCACGGGATAGCCCATGCGGCGCGCAATGCTTTCCGCTTCCTTCACGGTTTCAATCGGGTCCTGCGTTCCGGGAACCATCGGCACGCCCGCGCGCGCGGCCAGTTGGCGCGCGGCGGTTTTTGAACCGAGGCGCTCCATCGCTTCGGGCGAAGGGCCGATGAATGTGACATGACTCGCGGCGCAGGCGCGCGCCAGTTCCGGGTTTTCCGCCAGGAATCCGTACCCAGGATGCAGCGCATCGCAGCCGGCGCGGCGGGCGATGTCTATCAGCGTGTCGATGCGAAGATAGCTCTCACGCGAGGGAGCGGGCCCGCACCGGTAGGCTTCATCGGCCAGCCGCACGTGCAACGCTACGCGGTCCGCGTCGCTGAACACGGCCACGGACGGGATGCCCATCTCGCGGCAGGCCCGCGCGATCCGTACGGCGATTTCCCCGCGATTGGCGATGAGGATTTTCTTGAACATTTTTTGCAGAGCGCAACAGCGAACCGAATTCTAGCACAGCGGCAAAAGACGTTTGCTCCGTGTCGGGAAGTATGATCGCCCGTTCAGTCGAGCGACACGTGGACACGCAGAGACCGGCCGCGCAATAATCCTCGCGTGACAACGCCTAACGTTCCTGACGACCTCGGGCCCCGACCGGAACGGCTATTCGGCGCGTATCTTTTCGGCCTCTGCATCTACCAGATTGGCATCTACTGCTGGCCGGGCGGGCCGCCCTTCATTCTCGATCCGCGCGCGGGAATTCCGGTTCTGCTGATCAATCACTTTTCATTCGACAACAAAGTGATTTACCCGGTGGAGTGGATTACCGCCGCGTGGCTGGTGATCACCGCGGCCATCAATTTTTTCAGAGGGAAATTCCTGATCCCCTACGCCGCGGCGGAAGTGGTTCTGGCGGCTCCCAGCGCCTACTACATCGGCGTGCTGGCCGTCCGGCATGGCGGGGATTTCGCGCCGGCGTTCAAGGATCTGGTCTTGACGGCGCTGCTGTTTCTGGTGTTTTCGCTATTTCCTCTGGCGTGGGCCGCGACGCGGATTTTTTCCGGCAAACGTGCGCGCGTTTGATGCTTACCGACGTGCCTTACTCGCCGCAGCTCGGAACACTTTGGTTGACACAAGGATTTGCGCTTCACTAGAATCATTTGACCGCTGGACCAGTACCAGGTCGTTGTTCGCCTGCTTCACCTTGGAACAGGAGATTGCCATGAAACGCCTAGCCGCCTTCTTTGTTCTGGCTGTTTTTGTCCTTCCTTTAGCCGCTCATGCTCAAAATAGCGCGCCTCCGGCACAACCGGCGGCAGCCGCTCCGGGCGCGGCTGCCACGCAGGCTCCCGCGGGACGCAAAAAACGCGTTGCGGTTTTCGATTTTGACTATGCCACGGTGAAAACCAACTCGGCCGCGCTGTTCGGGACCGACATCGACGTCGGCAAGGGGATTGCCGATCTTCTGGTGAAGAATCTGGTGAACGACGGAACCTACAGCGTCATCGAGCGCAAGCAACTCGACAAAATCCTGGCGGAGCAAAACTTTTCCAACAGCAACCGCGCCGATCCAGCCTCCGCGGCGAGAATCGGAAAAATTCTGGGTCTCGACGCCATCATCGTTGGCAGCATCACCGAATTCGGGAATGAAACCAAGAACCGCAACATCGGCGGCGGTGGCGGCAATTGGGGCGGCTTCGGCGTAGGCGGCTTCGGCCACAAGGAAACCAAGGCCAACGTGCAGCTCGACGCGCGGCTCGTGGACATCGACACCGCGGAGATTCTGGGCGTAGCCGAAGGCAAGGGTGAATCCAAGCGCAGCAGCACTTCGCTGTTGGGAGGCGGCGGAAACTGGCACGGATGGGGCGGCGGAGCGGTGGACTTCGGGTCCAGCGACTTTCAACAGACCATTCTGGGAGAGGCCGTGAAAGCCGCGACCGACCAGATGACCGCGGGCGTGATTTCGTCGGCGCCCAAGCTGCAGGCGCGCATTATCAAGGTGGAGGGCGTGGTGGCGGCGGTCGATGGCGATCAAATCGTGCTGAACGTCGGCGCCAAAACCGGAATCAAAGTCGGCGACCATATGTCCGTGGAGCGCGTCACCAACACCATCAAGGATCCGACCACCGGCGCGGTGCTTCGCAAGATGACGTCGAAGCTCGGTGAGCTGGAAGTCACCGACGTGGATGATGTCTCAGCGGTCTGCAAGCCCGTCAACGGAACTGGATTCAAGGTCGGCGACGTGGCCAGGACCGTCGTCCAGTAATTCGTGCGGGGAGAAGTGAAGATCAAATAAGAGAAGTAAAGAAGCGCGCGGAAGAAAAACGAAACTCCCTCAGCGGCCGCTGCGGATTCCGCCGCGGCCAAATCCGCCGCCAAAACCACCGCGGCCGAAACCGAAGAAGAATGGATCGCTGATTCGCGAGAGCGGCAGCATGGGAATATCCCACGTGCCTCCCAGCCTGCCGTTCATCCAAAAATAATCACCATAATTTCCGTACTCGCCATACGCGCCGGCCATCACCGGCACGGCACTGCGGCGGGCCGCTTCCATTTCCCGGTCGCGCTTTCCGGTCAGGACGTCCACGTCCGCCGGATCGAGCGGATGGCCCGGCCGGATGTCGGCGGGCAACTGAGTTTGCGCATTCGGGTTTTGAGTCGCGGGCTGCGGCGCGGCTTGTGGCTCGGCTTGAGAACTGGCGGGCGGCTGAGCATCCGTGGGAGCAGTTTGCTGCGCGCGAAGCGCCGGAACCATTAAGAGAACAACGGCTGCGAAGAAAAGCTTTCTCATAGCCCGCCTCCGGCCTGCCCAGGCAACCAAGTAAGGCTATTCTACTCCCTTTTTCAGAGCGGAATATTGCCGTGTTTCTTTCTGGGGTTGGTGTCGCGCTTGGTTTCCAGGGAGCGCAGCGCGGTGATCAGTTTGGCGCGCGTTTGCGACGGCTCGATCACGGCGTCGATGTAGCCGCGCTCGGCGGCGACGTACGGGTTAGCGAAACGTTCGCGGAACTCGGCGACTTTTTCTCGGCGCAGGCGCTCGCGGTCGGCTTCCGGCGCTCGTTCGATTTCGCGCTTGTAGACGATGTTTACCGCACCCTCGGGTCCCATCACCGCGATTTCCGCGGTGGGCCAGGCGAAATTGGCGTCGGTGCGGATGTGTTTGCTGGACATGACGCAGTAGGCGCCGCCATAAGCCTTCCGGGTGATCACCGTCAATTTTGGGACCGTCGCTTCGGCGAAAGCGTAGAGCAATTTCGCGCCGTGCTTGATGATGCCGTTCCATTCCTGCTGCGTGCCCGGTAAAAAGCCGGGGACATCTTCCAGCGTGACCAGAGGAATGTTGAACGCATCGCAGAACCGCACAAATCGCGCCCCTTTCACCGATGCATTGATATCCAATACTCCCGCCAGCACCGCCGGCTGGTTGGCTACGACCCCGACAGGCTGGCCGCCGAGCCGCGCGAAGCCGATCACGATGTTTTTCGCGAAATGCTCCTGCGCCTCGAAGAAATAATTTTCGTCGGCGATCGCGTGGATCACATCCTTGATGTCGTAGGGCTGCATCGCATCGGCGGGCACCATGGAATCGAGCACGGCGTCGGCGCGATCGACAGGATCGGAAGTGGGGCGGCGCGGGGCGTCATCCACATTGTTGAGCGGAAGAAAGCCGAGCAACTCGCGAATCATCGCGAGACATTCGGCATCGTCGCGGGCGATGAAATGGGCCACGCCGCTGGTGGCGTTGTGGGTCATCGCGCCGCCGAGATCCTGCTTCGATACGTCTTCGTGCGTTACTGTCTTGATCACGCCCGGTCCGGTGATGAACATGTAGGATGTATCGCGCGTCATGAAAATAAAATCGGTGATGGCAGGAGAATAGACGGCGCCGCCGGCGCATGGCCCCATGATCGCGCTGATCTGCGGCACCACGCCGCTGGCCAGCGTGTTACGCAGGAAGATATCGGCGTAACCCGCCAGCGAGCGCACGCCTTCCTGAATGCGCGCGCCGCCTGAATCGTTCAGGCCGATCACCGGCGCGCCGTTGCGCATCGCCAGGTCCATGATCTTGCAGATTTTCAGGGCGTTGGTTTCGGAGAGCGATCCGCCGAACACGGTAAAATCCTGTGCGAAGACGTACGCGAGCCGGCCGGAGATTCGCCCGAAACCGGTGATGAACCCGTCGCCCGCGGGGCGCTGCTCATTCATTCCGAATTCTTCCGTGCGGTGCGCGACGAATTTATCGAGCTCCTCAAACGTGCCTTCGTCGAGGAGCAGCGTTACGCGCTCTCGCGCCGTGAGTTTCCCCGCTTTGTGCTCGCGCTCGCGGCGTTCCGCGCCGCCGCCGGCTTCGGCTTCCGCGCTGCGCCGGCGTAATTCGTCCAAAGCATCCCGATTTTTTGCGTCCGTGGTCATTTATGGAGTCCCCGCAATCTTCGAGACTTTCGCACAGGCGCGAACAGATGCGCCACTAATTTCGTAGGGATTCGGTGGGGCATGCTTTAGCTTGCCCGATTTAGATGTTCGGCGGACTGAAACGAAAACCAGACAGGGTGAAGCCTGTCCTACTCAAAATCGGTTTTGGCAGTTTCGTTCGGAGCGGGAGGAAATTCCGCGTGGCCCACACCAACAATTCGCACCGCCAGATGCGTGGCCAGGTAGATGCATCCGAGGAGAAGGACGGTTCCCATCACCAGGTCGGCGCTGACGGCAATCACGCGCAGCGGAACCTCCTCGATCGAGACAGCCCGGATGGTGCCCACGACGAGGGCAATCATGCAGGCGAGCGTTAGCGCCGCAGCTCCCAGCACCGCGATAACGGACGCGATGATTTTTAGTCCCACGGGCTATCCTAATTTCAACGGTCTATTCAGTCGAACTCGAGCTCGCGTTTAGGAGGTCCGACCTTCAGGTCGGACGTACAGAAACCGATGCGTCGGGCCTTCAGGCCCTGAAGGGTTGTGTAAGGCAGGCCTGATTGTCGGGGCTGAAAGCCCCGACCTCCTAACGACCGGAACCAGGGCGACGGTTCCAGAATTACTGCAGACCGGAATCTAGTGCAGGCCCGACCAATCGTCGGCCACAAGAATCGAATTGCTGGGATTGGAGGGATCGTATTTCACGCTGGCCGGCTGGCCGGAAGCGATGCGCTCGAGGCACAAGCGCTCTTCGAGGCCAGTGACATCCTGCGCGGTTTCGTATGTTACGCCGGCAATCGAGTAACTGTAGCGCACCAGGCGGCGCAAACCGTTTTTGCCGGCTTCCGCAGCGGGAACCTTGCGCAGGGGTGATTTCGCTTCGCCGATCTCCGGCCCGTCCGCGCCTTGCGATTCGACCAGCTCGACCACCAGTCCTTCGACGATGCGGCCGACCTGGTTGAGCTGCGAGCGGCGGCGGCGCTCCTCGTCTTCCGGGTCTTCCGGCTTTTGAAAATATTGGCGCAGCGCGACGCCCGCAACGGCCAGGACCAGAACCGCGCCTCCTACCACGAGCCGCCAATCGATCGCCAAGTGTTTCAATGCTTCGAGTTGCGCGCGAAGCCTGGCTGCAATCAATCCGGCGTCTCGCGCGCATTCTCCGAGTGTTCCGCCAGGTTAGCCTGCGAGATTCACAGTGGGATTCCGCAAAGTGCCGATTCCGGGGACCACGATTTCCACCACATCGCCGGCCTTCATCGGCCCGACGCCCGCGGGCGTACCCGTGGCGATTACATCCCCCGGTAACAGCGTCATCACACGTGAAACCCACGGAATTATAACATCAATGGGAAACAGCATTGCGGTGAAGGGAGAGTACTGTTTCCGTACGCCATTCAACAGGGTCTCAATTGCTCCATTAGTTACGTCGAAGTCCGTTTCCATGACCGGGCCGAGCGGGCAGAACGTGTCAAAGCTCTTGGCGCGCGTCCACTGCTTGTCGAGCGCTTGGTAATCGCGCGCGCTCACGTCATTCAGCAGCGTGTAGCCGGCGATGTACTGGCGCAGGTCGGCGCCGTCTTTCAGACGGTGGCAGGGACGGGAAATGACCACGGCCAGCTCACCTTCAAAATCGATGCGCTGCACTTCGGGCAGCAGCTCGATGGGATCATCCGGCGCGAGCAGCGAGGACGGCGGCTTCAGGAAAATGAGCGGTTCCTTGGGCGGGGCGTTATTGAATTCCGCGGCGTGGTCCGCATAATTCCGCCCGAGGCAAACGATCTTTCCGGGCACGACCGGAATCAGGAGCTTCACATCCGCCAGCGGCCAGGACTTGTCGGTCTCCTCCCACTTTGCGAGCATATCGCCGGAAATCCGGCGCACGGTCTGCCCGGACAAAACGCCCTGCAAAATCTCCGGCTGCAGCTTGCCGGATTTTTCCTTCACTTGAAAACGGCAAAGTTTCATCGGTCCCTTTTTCCTTCGTGATGGATTTATGAAAGCGTTTAGTGATTATGCCTGATGGCGGTGGGAGTTGTATCCCGTGAGTGAACAATATGCTCGTGGCGAACCACCACGCACATCTGGAAGACCCAGTCGAGCACGGCCACGAATCCGTAGGAAACCGCGCCCAGCACGAAAACGTGGAGCGCTCCCATGCGGCTTTCCAGCAAGGTGAAATGGATTTCCGCCGCCATATAGGTCAGCGTCAAGAGCGTCCACGCCGTCAGCCCGGAGACGAACAGCTTTCCCGGCCGGTTGCGAAACCGCAGCGCCGGAATCGCGAGGACCATGACCAGGATCGCTCCGGCGATCAGATTGCGCAGCTCCGCGTACGGCTCCAGCTCCTTCACGCGATTGGCGATGTCCAGCCAGGCGACGAAGACGCAGGACAAATAGATGCCGGTCAGCACTCCAGTGCGCAGTGACGCAATGCGCAGCCAAAGAAACCAACGCATGCCCGGAAATCTGGGTCGGGCCTCCATGCCATCCTTCCTCGAACTCCGGTTCTATGGGATATCCGCCTGCACTGCGGAACTCTTCGGGCTTTCGTTGCCGGAGCGGTCCACTGCGGAGACGCGGTAGTAATACCGCTTGCCGGGCAGTACGGACATATCACGAAACGTCGGGCTGGGCAATATTTCCGTGTTCACGCGCTCGCGGGAAGCGTCTTCCGTCTCACCGCGGTACACGTCATATCCCGCCAAGTCCGGCTCCGGATTGATTGCCCACGATAGTTCGATGTAGGCAGGGGCCTGTCCGGTTGCGGGGATAGTTGTAATTTCTAGTTCGGTCGGCGTGGCGGGAGGAAAAATATCCCGTGGCGTAATTACTGCCGGTGCGGAGTCGGAAGATTCGACGAGGTCGGCGCCGAATTGCGCGACGCTGCGTACCGTGTACACGTACGTCGTTCCGAACTGGAAATGTGGATCGCGAAATTCGGCGGAGCTCGACGATCCTGCCAGTTCCAGCGGCGTTTTCAGCTTGGTCTGGGAAATATCCGCAGGCGGATTCTCCTGGCCGGATTCGAGGGCTCCGCGATAAACGCGATAG
>DATGJQ010000104.1:0-17533 GCA_035295105.1 Candidatus Acidiferrales bacterium
GCACGACGCTGGCTGTGAAGGGCTGGATCACCTTCAAACCGTCGTAAGACTTCACGAGGCCTTTGATCTCCAGCGGATGCCGCCCCGATGGCCGCTTCATCTCAAACCGCATGTAAGGACGCTGGATGTTGGACCGGGCCAGCTCCGCGGTCTGTATTCGCTCGACTTCTTTCTTGCGCGAGGTAACCTGCGAGGAGCGCGTGCCGGCCGAGAAGCGCGCGATGAATTGATTCAATTGTGCGATTTTCTTTTCGCGCACGGCATTCTCCGCCTCGATGCGCGAGCGGATTTGCGTCTTGGCCAGAACCATATCGTCGTAGCCGCCGTTGTACACAATGACCGTTTGGTAGTCGATATCGGCGATGTGCGTGCAGACGCTGTTCAGAAAATGCCGGTCGTGCGAGATCACGATCAGCACGCCTTCGTAAGCGCACAGATAATCCTGCAGCCAACGCACCGAATCGAGATCCAGGTGGTTGGTAGGCTCGTCCAGCAGCAATGCCGGCGGGTTGCCAAACAGCGCCTGCGCCAGCAGCACGCGGACTTTCTGGCCGCCCTGCAACTCGCCCATCTTGCGCTCGTGCAGCGCGGCATCGACGCCGAGGCCGTCGAGCAGGATGGCGGCGTCGGCCTCCGCCGTGTAGCCGCCTTCATCGCCGACCACGCCTTCCAGTTCGCCCAGGCGCATGCCGTCCTTGTCGGTCAACTGATCGTGCGGCTTGGCGTATAGCGCGTCGCGCTCCTGAAGGACTTTCCACAGGGTTCCGTTGCCCATGATGACCGTGTCGATGACCCGAAATTCGTCGAAGGCAAACTGGTCCTGGCGCAAGATTCCCAGTTTCTTGGGCCGCGAGACCGAACCTTTCGTCGGCTCGATATCGCCTTCCAGAATCTTCATCAAGGTGGTCTTGCCCGCGCCGTTCGGGCCGGTGATGGCATAGCGGCGCCCTTCGAGGAAAGAACAAGTGACCTCCTCGAACAGCACCCGCGCGGCGTAACGCATAGTGACATTATTCAGCGAAAGCATATCTCCCCATTATAACGTGAAATTGCCGAGCGCGCTTGGCGACCTGGCACCCGCCGGCGTATCCTTGGACCCAAAAGAAATCCCTGGCGGGCCCGGGATTCGCAGGTAATCTAACTGTCGGAGATCAATCGACGATGAACAATCATGCCTGGGCGGGGGCCGTGGCATTCCTTGCCGCCGCCAGTATTGCGGGGGCGGGCCAATCCGACATTTCCGGGGCCGGGTCCCAGTCCGAGTCCTGGTCCGGAGTGATTGTAAGCGCGTCGTGTAACGCCGACGAGGCGTTCGCCGAAGCGGCGAAGTGCACGGCTCCTGCATCCGGCACGCCACTGGCGCTGTACGACGATACGACCCGGCAAGTCTTTGCGCTGGATCCGCAGAATTCGGCCAAGGGACATTTGGGCGATAGCGTCACGATTGAGGGCCAGCTGGTCGGCACCGCCATTCATGTCGCCTCGCTGCGCATGTTCTCCGAAGTAGGGCTCCGGCCGGGACAAAAGGCGCCTGACTTTTCCGCGCGCGATCAGTTCGGCAAGACGCAAACGCTGGAAACGCTCCGCGGCGCCAAAGGCACCGTGCTCTTGTTTTACCGTTCGGCGGACTGGTGTCCGTACTGCAAAGGCCAACTGATCCAGCTGCAGGCGGCCAAGGAGCGTTTCGAGAAACAGGGGATCAAGCTGGCCGGTATCAGCTATGACAGCGTGGAGATCCTGAAATTCTTCTCGGAACGGCGCAAAATCGAATTCCCTTTGCTCTCCGATCCCGACTCAAAAATCATCCGGATGTACCAGGTATTGAACGCGGAGGCCATCGGACCGAACGCAGGCATGGCCCGGCCCGGATATTTCTTCATCGATCCGCAAGGCGTGATCCGTGAAAAGTTTTTTGAAGCCAAGTATCGCGAACGGCTGACAGGAAACAATGTGCTGTCGAAACTATTTCCGGAACTGGGCGAAGAGGTATCGGATACCGTCGACGCCCCGCACTTGCAGCTCCGCGTGGGGCAATCGGATCGCATGGCGGTGCCGGGGAATCTCGTCACGCTGACGGCCGAAGTCCATCTGCCGCCGGACGTGCATGTGTATGCGCCGGGAACGAAGGGCTATAAGACAGTAAAGTTGACGATCGACCCGCTTCCGGATTTTGAATTGAGGCAGGCGAGTTATCCGGCGGCGAAAATACTGTACTTGCCGGCCATCCGGGAACGCGTGCCTGTCTTTGAGGGATTCTTCCGAATCCGCCAGGAGTTGAAAGTGAACTCGATGGCCGAATTCAGCGGCGCGCTGAGCGCCGAGGGCAAAAAGGTTACGGTCAAGGGAACGCTCGACTACCAGGCCTGTGACAGCAAGATTTGTTTTCTGCCCGCCAGCGTGCCGGTCGAGTGGCAACTGCAGATCGAACCGCTCGATCGCCAGCGCGCGCCGGACAACATCCGCCACAAGTAGGGCCGCTTCCAGTGGTTCGCGTGGGAACTTCTTGTTCGCCTCAGGTCGCGCCCGCCTTCAGGCGGGCATCCGTGGCGCGGCAACAATGCCCGCCTGAAGGCGGGCGCAACACGGGTCTCCTGATCGCATCAAATTGTCTTCCGGAAAAAATGAAAGGGAGGCTTGAGGGGACCGCTGCCTCCCTTCCCTACCGTACCATCTCAAGCAAGGCGTGTCGGAGGTCGCCTTGCCCTGTATCTATTATTTATATCGGGGCACGATATGTCAAATAATAGTTCTCAATGGTAACGTCCTAATCGAACCCGAAGCCGCAGTTCCGGCCGTTCGGAGGGCGAGGCTCAGAAGGGCAGGCTTCAGCCTGTCTGGTTTAGATTTGCGCATAACGCTTGACAAAACCAGACAGGCTGAAGCCTGTCCTACTGGGGGCCGGACCCCATGAATGCGAAGTGGAACTTTGATTTGAAAGAAATGGCTCCTACGCCCAGTAGGAACGGTCTAGCGTACGGTACTGGATGGCTTCGCCCAGGTGGCGCGTCTCCAAGTCCGGTGAGCCGTCCAGATCGGCAATCGTGCGGGCGACTTTGAGGATGCGGTCATGCGCGCGTGCGGAAAGACCCATGCGGGCCACCGCATTTTCCAGCATTTTTTCGCCCTCGTCGCTGATGGCACAGAATTTGCGGATGAGTTTTGGCGGCATCTGCGCGTTTGAAAAAACTTTCCGCTCCCCGGCATAGCGCCTGGACTGGCATTCGCGGGCGCGCAGCACACGTTCGCGGATTGCGGCGGAGTCTTCCGTCGCGCCGTTGCTGCGCAGTTCCTTGTACTTCACCGCGGGCACCTCGATGTGAATGTCGATGCGGTCGATTAACGGGCCGGAAATCTTGGACACGTACCGCTGAATCTGCGGCGGCGAGCAGTGGCACTGGCGCGTGGGATCGCCAAAAAATCCGCAGGGGCATGGATTCATGGCCGCCGCCAGCATGAACCGCGACGGAAACGTGATGGAGGTGGCCGCGCGGGAGATCGTCACCGCGCCGTCCTCCAGCGGCTGGCGCATCACTTCCAGAACGTTGCGCTCAAACTCCGGCAACTCGTCGAGGAACAGCACGCCGTGATGCGCGAGCGAAACTTCGCCCGGCCGCGGGATGGCTCCGCCACCGATGAGGCCGGCGTCGCTGATGGTGTGATGCGGGGCGCGGAATGGCCGCGTGCCCACCAGACCGCGCGAGTCATCCAGCACTCCCGCGACACTGTGAATGCGCGTCGTCTCGATGGCTTCGTCAAGGGACATCGGCGGCAGGATGGTGGGAATGCGCTTGGCCAGCATGGTTTTCCCTGCGCCGGGAGGCCCGACAAAAATGATGTTGTGCCCTCCGGCGCAGGCAACTTCCAGTGCGCGCTTGGCGGCCTGCTGCCCGCGAACCTCGCGCATGTCCACTGCATATTGCGCGGCGTCAGAGAGCATGGTCATCGCGTCCACGCGCACCGGGGCGAACGACTCCGGCACATTGATCAGGTCCACCGCCTGCGGAAGAGTGCGGACAGCAAAAACATCGATCCCTTCGACGACCGCCGCTTCGCGGGCGTTCGCCTCCGGTACCACCACCGCCTTAATCTTGTGTTCGCGCGCGGCGAGGGCCGCGGAAAGTGACCCGCGCACCGACCGGACCTGCCCGTCGAGAGCCAGTTCACCCAGAAAAATATATTGATCGAGGCGCTTGCCGAAAAACGCGCCTTCGCAACCCAGGATGGAAAGCGCCATCGGCAGGTCCAGGGCCGAGCCTTCCTTGCGGATGTCGGCGGGGGCCAGATTGACCGTAACGCTCTGGTACGGGAAATCGTGGCCACAGTTTTTCAGCGCCGCCTTGATGCGTTCGCGGCTCTCCTTCACGGCGATGTCCGGAAGCCCCACGATATTGAAATGGCCGGGAATTCCCGAGCCCACGTCGACCTCGACCTCCATCAGGTAGGCGTCGATACCGGACACTGCGGCGCTGAAGTTTTTGAAATGCATGCGTGTCACCAGATGTGACAACTTCCGAGGGCGCAAGAGTAACCCAAATGCTATTTCGTTGCCAGATAATTCACGGGCGGCGGGAGAATGAGAGGCGAAGGCCAGCGCTGGCGCTAGAGGCTTGGCATGGACAGGGCGCAAATGGCCAGTGGAATGCTCACGCTCCGACGCCGGCTATAAAGCACCACAGCCTGACCAGCCTGCAGAAAAGTTAAGACGTTGTCATTCTGAGCGAAGCGAAGAATCTCTCCGGGTGTGTTTGCCCTTACGTCGATCGAAGAGAGATTCTTCGCTTCGCTCAGAATGACAACTGGAGAGATTGATGCCTCTAGTTCCCGGAACCGCGCGCCGCGAAGTAGGGACGAAAATCGTTCCAGACGCGCTCCACCGATTTCGGGTCCAGAATCCTGGACTCCGATTTCTCGGGATCTTTTTCCGAAAAGATTTGCAGCGTGACTTTGTCGCAGGATGGCGAGATGGCATCCGGCGGATAGGAATAGATGCCGACGTACGTCGCGTCGGCAGCGTTTTCAAACGCACTGTGGGCATTGACAACGGTCGCAGCCTTTCCCGGCTGAATGGGTTCGACTTCTTTCGTACCGCACAGCAGTTTCATGCGGTAAAAATCAGTACGGAATTTCATGCGCGGAGCGCCGCCGATAAATTCGAGCTCCGGGACCAGTTGGCGTCCCAGCGCGGAGGTCAGCGTCTCACGCAACTGCGGAGCGGCTTGCACGAGCAAGACGGGCTTGAATTCCCCGGTGTATGCGGCCCATTCATGCAAGTCCTGCAGCGGCTCAAACTCGTTTTTCGGTGATTCGTTTCGCCGCCCGGTCCTCTTCATTCTGCCCGCAGCGGCCGCATGACCTGATTCGGACTGTATCGCGTATTGAAGAACGGGAGTCGCCAGCGCAACATCAAACCCACCGACTGTAAAAATGTAGGGCTTCTTGTCGAACTTTGTGCGACTGCTCAATTCCTTGAGCGACTCGAGCGGGTACGGTTCGCTGGGCTCGACGGGCAACAGCCTGGCGCTGGGAAGCGCGGCGTCTTGCATCTTTTTACGGGCTTGCTCGAGAGCAGGCAATGCCTGATCGATGCGAATGATCCCCGCCACTGCCGGCCCATTTCCTCCCGGAACCAGGAAGGTGGTGATGCCAATGACCTCGCCGAGCGCGTTGAAGAGCGGGCCGCCGGAATTGCCGTGATTGATGTTCACGTCAGAAATGATGGCGCGCTCTTCCACTTTGCTGACGATTCCGCCGGTGATGATCTTCTTCAAGCCCAGCGGGCTTCCGATGGTGAACACTTTTTCGCCTGGAGCCGCCAGCTCGCCGCCTGGCTGTGGCGTGGCCACCCGTGCCGGAGCCGCCTCCGGAAAGGCGCTGAGATCAGCGTACAGGACGGCGACGTCACGCTGGGCATCAACGGTGAGAATTTTGGCGGCGACTTTGCGCTGGGCATCGAACTGCACGGCGACCAGTTGCGACGGCCCGAGGACGTGCTGGTTGGTGATAACCAATCCCGCGGAATCTACGATAAATCCCGTGCCCGAACCGATTTCGCTCCAAACGGTGACGACGGAATTTTGATACTTCTGGAACATGACGGTGAGATCGGCTGCCTTGCGTGAGGAATCGACGCCGGGCGACCGCGTAATCCGCGCATTATCGTTGCTTAGATCCACGGTTGCAGACGAATCTCCCGCGTCAACTTCGATCTCCCATTCGTAGTGGTGGGCTTGAAAATCCGCGCCATCGGGCGTGTACAACCGGTACTTTCCGGGAGGCACCTGCATCTCAGCGATCCCGGTGAAATCGGTTTTCATTTGGCGCGGCTTCTCCGAATCGGCAGTCTCTGGCGTCAAGACGATGGAGAGATGCGGGACGGGCCTCTGATTCAAGTCTTTGTCCAGCAGGATGACGCGGACACTCACTTTGGACATTCGGGTTTGGGAATGGCACGGCTGACAAACGAACGCGAACCACACCAATGTGAAAAATGCTTTATTCATGACCGGCACCTCGAGACGAACGTGAGGCCCCGGAGAGAGGAATCACAGTTTCTGGCGTGTCATCATTCTTGTCAATCTAAATCTATGCGGGACACCAGCCGGAACATTCGCGCCGGAAAAGGCCTGCACCGTGGCCCTGCGCGTAGCGACACACTGCGTCAGGCAGCGCTTTACTGTGCCGCAGTCCTCTCCTATAGTTGCATTCGGCGTCGGGCCGGACCTTCCTCCGACCGCGAAAGGATCTTCGATCATGTTCATTGGCGTGATTGTTCTGGTAGTGGCCGTGGTCATGTACTTGATCTTCGCCTACAACGGACTGGTGCGCCTGAAGGTAACCTGCGACAACGCCTGGTCCGATATCGACGTGCAACTGAAGCGCCGGTACGACTTGATTCCCAACATCGTGGAGACCGTTAAGGGTTATGCCGCGCACGAAAAGGGCACGCTTGAGGGCGTAGTGGCGGCCCGAAATCAGGCCATGACCGCCCAGGGCCCCGCGGCCAAGGGCGAAGCCGAAGGAGTCTTGACCACCGCGCTGCGGCAGGTCTTCGCGCTGGCCGAAGCCTATCCCCAACTGCGCGCGGTCGAGAGTTTCACTCAATTACAGAACACCCTCAACCAGATTGAAGACACGCTGCAAAACGCGCGGCGCTACTACAACGCCGTGGTCCGCGATTTCAACACCATGATCGAGCAGTTCCCTTCCAACATCGTCGCCTCCATGGGCAATTTCAAGGAGCGGGAATTCTTTCAGCTCACCGCGCCGGCCGAACGCGAAGTGCCCAAGGTCAGTTTTGGCACGACGGGCGCATAGCGGCTATGGCTTCACATCGAAGAAAGATTTCCCGCCGGTTTCAACTTGCGCTCCAGTTGATTGTCATGCGGTTCGCGGCGGCGGCTCTTCTTCTGTTGGCGCTGGGCGCTTCCGCATCCGCGCGGGAACTGAAAATTGAAAAATTGTCCGCGGAAATTTTCGTTCAGCCGGATTCCACCCTGGACGTGACCGAGACGATCGACGCCAATTTCATCGGTGTGTGGCACGGGCTGTACCGCACCATCCCCATCGAATACGTGACTCCGCAGGGATTCAACTATTCGCTCTTCGTGAAATTGGTGGGCGTGACCGACGCCGCCGGGCAGCCTCTGAAGGTGGAAACCTCGCGCCAGGGCCATTACCTGAAATGGAAAATCTACATTGACGACGCCACCGACGCTGAGCGCACCATCCGGGTGCACTACCGGGTTCGCAACGGCCTGAAGTTTTTTGAGGATCACGACGAACTCTACTGGAACGTGACCGGCGACGAGTGGGACGTTCCCGTCAGCGATGCCGGCGCGCAAATCATGCTGCCTCCCGGCGTGACCGGCGTGCGCACCAACGTGTTCACCGGCTCGTATGGCTCGCGCGCACAGAACGCCACCGCCACCGCTTCCGACAACACGGTGGAAGTCTCGATGCAGCGGACCCTCGCGTTTCATGAAGGCCTGACCGTGGTCGTCGGCTGGGACAAGGGCTTTGTGAAAGAGCCCGGCACGAGTGATCTGATCTCCCAGTTTCTGAGCAGCAATTGGCCGCTCTTTCTGCCGATCGTCGTTTTCCTTTTCATGCTGTGGCTGTGGTTCACGCGCGGCCGCGATCCGCGCGCCGGACCGGTCGCCGTTCAGTACGCTCCGCCGGAGGGCATGAGTCCCGCCGAGGCCGGCACGCTGGTGGATGAAAATGCGGCCATGCGCGATATCACCGCCACCATCGTCGATTTGGCCGTGCGCGGGTACCTGGTGATCGAGGAAAAAGAGAAATCCGGGATGATGGGACTCATGCACAGCAAGGAATACGTGTTCCATCTGAAAAAAGGCGCGAACGAGTGGACCAGCCTGAAGCAACACGAACGCGTCCTGCTGGCCGGCATTTTTTCCTACGGCGGCGAAACCGACGTGGAGCTCTCCAGCCTGCAAAATCATTTCTACAAGAATCTGCCGGGGATCAAGGACAGCATCTTTGACGCGCTGATGCAGCATGGATATTTCGTGCACCGGCCGGACTATGTGCGGAGCGGATTCGTGGGCGGAGGAATTGTCACGGGCGTGCTCGTATTTATCATCGGCAACGCGCTGGCGCAGAAAATGGGAATGGCGCCGATTCCTTTTTTCGTGGCGGCGATTTTTTCCGCAGGCATCATCGCCGGATTCGGATGGTTCATGCCAGCGCGTACGGCGGAAGGCACCAAGGCGCTCTCCGGCGTGATGGGCTTCGAGGATTTTTTGACCCACGTCGAATCCGATCACATGGCGCGCATCAGCCAGACTCCGGAAACGTTTGAAAAGTTTTTGCCGTACGCGATGGCGCTGGGTGTCGAGAAAAAATGGGTCGGCGCGTTTCAAAATATCTACACGCAGCCTCCCTCCTGGTATCAGGGCGGCTACTACAATGGCGGCTTCTATCCGATTGTGTTCGTGAACAGCCTGGACAACATGACCATGCGCGCGGGTTCGGTGATGGCTTCGGCGCCGCGCAGCAGCGGCGGTTCGGGCTTTGGCGGCGGGGGCTCGTCCGGCGGCGGGTTTGGCGGCGGAGGCGGAGGCGGGTTCTAGCGTCCTCGCATTCCGGTCGCGCCGGCTGAGCGATTGGCGCGCGGCGGAACTACTGCCGGCTGGAAATCTCTTCCACGCGCAAGGCGACTTTGTCGCCATTCGCCTTGCGGTAGCTCACGCGCACTTCATCCCCCAAAAATATTCCGCGCACTGGAGCATGCAGCAAGAACTTCTCGGCGGGCCCGTCCGAATTCAAATTGAGGGTCAGGAAAATCTGATCGTCCGAAAGGGACTGGACACGGCCGATGGCCACGCCATTGTTTCCCTGGTATTCCGAGTTCGATCGGAGATTTCTCAGCCAGCCTTCGTCGCGCACCGATTCTTCGTGGAGATGCCCGCGCCACGAACCCATCACGTTCGCGCGATTGATGTAGCCGACCATGGTTTGTGGATTCTTACGATCGACCACCGGCAGGCGGCCGATGTTGTTCTCCAACATTTTCGTGACAGCGTCGAAGACGCGCTCATCCGGATAGGCAACCACCAGCGAATTCGTGCCGGCGTCCAGCACCGGCGTTTCGCCGGACGGCTCAACCTGCAGCGAGCGCAATAGGTCGCCCTGCGTCACCAGACCCTGCAGGCGCCCTTCGGAATCGACAAGGGGCAAAGCGTGGTGGCGCGAAGCCTTCAGGTCCCCGTTGGCAAACCGGTCGGCGACGCTGCGAACGCTTTCCAGCGGCGAGGCGGTTTCCACCTCGCGAACCATGACGTCAGAGACCCTCAGCTGCTTGAGCGAATTGGCCTCGTAATCCTGTCCCGCGCCGAAACCGAGGCGCGCCAGCTTCTCCGTCATGATCGAGTGCGGCATGTAACGCACGGCAATGGCGTCAGCGATCACACACACCAGAATGACCGGGACCACAGCGTGGAAATCATGGGTCGTTTCAATCGCGCAAACCATGAACGTGAACGTGGCGCGCGCGCATGCGCACAGCAGCGCTCCCATCGCAGCCACCGCGTACGCCCCGACAGAAAGGTGCGCGCCCGGCACGAAGTGATTCACGACCATCGCAAACGTGCTGCCAATCGCCGCGCTCATCATGAACATAGGCGCCAGCGTGCCGCCGGAAGTTCCGGAGCCGAGCGAGAGCAGCACAACGGCGGCCTTGAATACCAGGAGTAAAACCACCGCTGTCAGCGCCAGCCGCACATTCAAAACATCGCTGATCGTGGCGTAGCCCGGGCCGAACACGCGCGGGAAAAAATATCCGACTACGCCCAGCCCGAGCGCCCCGATCGCCGGATGCAGAACGGTTGGGACTTTCTTCATGTGATCGAAGAATTCTTCCAGGCGCCGGAGCGCGGATGCGAAACCGATGGCCGCAACGCCGCAGATCAGTCCGAGCACGACGTAGAAAGGGATTCCATGGGCCAGATCGTAGTTGAAGGAACCGACCTGAAACATGGTCTCGTCGCCAAACAATTGCAAGCGGACCGTGACCGCCAAAGCATTGGCGAGCATCAGGGGAATGAAAGAGCGCGCTTGAAACTCGAAGAGCAGCAGCTCAATCGCCAGCAGGGCTCCGGTAATCGGAGCGTTGAACATCGCCGCCAGCCCGGCGCCCGCGCCGCACGCCAGCAGGACTTTGCGCTCCGACGCCGTTGTCGAAACCAGTTGGCCGACGAGCGATCCGAACGCTCCTCCGGTCTGAATGATCGGGCCCTCGGCGCCGAATGGTCCGCCGGTTCCGATTCCGATCGCCGCGGAAATCGGTTTCAGTATGGCGACTTTGGCTTCGATGCGGCTTTTCGATGTGAGAACGGCTTCCATCGCTTCGGGAATTCCGTGGCCGCGAATTTTCGGTGAGCCGTACTTCGCCATCAACCCGATCAGCAAGCCGCCAACCACCGGAACGCCAATCACCCAAAGGCCGAGCTGGTTTTCCGAAGCGCTGCGGAAATGAAACGACCACACCCCGTAAAAAGCCAGATTGGTGACGAATCCGATGAAGTTATAAAGAAGGTAAGCGACGAAGCCGGAGATCACTCCGACCAGAGAGGCCAGCACCGAAATGTATCCCAGGCGGAATCCCACCGGGCCGTCTTCGGAATGGCCCACTTTGTTGGATCGAGGGAAAAACGCCACAGACCTAAAACCCCCGATTTCGTACAGAGGATGTATTCTCGCGCATTTTCTGGTCGTGCATGGTGTTCACGGCTCTCCCTGGCACAGGTTTCAGCCTGTGGGCTTCTGCGCGACGTCTTCTCGAAGTTTAACCCGTTCGCGCGAAATACTACGCTTCAAATGTGCGTTGAAACTTTCAACCGCCTGCCGGAATTCACCGGCGGGCGCGCGGGCCTGCCTGTGTGGATCGAATCACCGCCGTAAGCGAGCGAACCAGCGCCGGAGCAGCCGTTCGAAGCTCGGAAATCCGCTGCTTGGCGAGCCGCGTAAGAATTTTTTCGCCCCGCGGCGTCAGATGCAACGCCACCTGGCGCCGGTCAGTCAGCGACCGCTCGCGCCGCAGCAATTGCCTTCGCTCCAGGCGGTCCACCAGCTCCACAACGCTGTGATGCCGCAACTGCATGCGTTCGGCCAGTTCGCGGATGCTGGGCTCGCGATCGGCCGGCAGCCCGCGCAGGGCCAGCATGAGCAGATACTGCTGCGGCTCGAGGTCCGCACTGCGCGCGGCCTCTTCGCTGGCGTTCAAGAAAACCCGGATCTGGTACCGGAATTCGGCGAGAGAACGGAATTCCGCGACCGTCATCGTCCCGTTCGACACAACCATATTATATCGCCCTCCGATATAAATACCAAGCGGCTCGGGCCCCATACGGCATCAATTAATAAACGACTACAGGCTCTTGCGAAATACTTTTTGCGATTTCGTGACCCGGTATCCCAACCGCAGGTAGAACCCGTGAGCGCGCTCCCGGAGGACATTGGAATGCAAGCCGATCATCGGCAGTCCCCTTTCGCGCGCCCAGCTTTCCGCGCGTTCCAGCAGTTTGCACCCAATGCCTGCGCAGCGGTATTGCGGCTCGACAACCAGTCCGGCAATTTCGGCGCGCGCCTCGAGCACCAGCGAACGGACCTCCGATACCTGGATCCACCCGACCACCTCTCCGCCCGGAAGCGTTGCAACGAGCACGACATTCCGCGGATCGCCTTCGATGGCTTCCAACCGGCCGCGGACCTCGGCCACCGTCGAAGGATAGCCCAGTTCTCCTGCCAGCCGCGCCAGGATCTCGGCATCGAGCTCCGTGGCTCTTCGGACTTCAACCGATTTCGTGTCGATTGCCTGCATCAAATCATTTTCTCGGAATCCAGGAGAATCGTGACCGGGCCGTCATTTACCAGTTCGACTTGCATATGCGCCTGGAACACGCCCGTCTCCACCTTCGCTCCGGCAGTGCGCATCGAGCGGACAAATTCCTCGTAGAGACGGTTGGCTTCCTCGGGCGGCGCCGCCTGAATATACGATGGCCGGCGTCCCCCGCGCGTGTCTCCGTACAATGTGAATTGGGAAACTACCAACGCTGAACCGCCGGCGTTGAGGAGCGAGAGATTCATTTTCCCGGCGGCGTCGGCAAAGATTCGCAGATTGACGATCTTATCGGCGAGGTACGCGGCGGATTCCGGATTGTCCAGGCGGCCAACGCCCAAAAGGACCAGCAAACCCGCGCGAATTTCCCCCGCGACACGCCCGTCGACCGTTACTCGAGCGCTGGTGACCCGCTGAATGACCGCCCGCACCATGGCCCCCCAATCGCGGGATTCTAACCTGAACGCAGAGATCTCCACAGGATCATTTCGCCGGACGGCTGCGAATTCGGAAGCATTAGTAAATGGGGGATAAGAGGAATTTGGGGGCCGGCGGCTTGCGTGCTTGGTAGTCCCAGCGTTGGTTACGGGTGCTATCTGCGTTTAGCGGATTTCGACGGCCGCTTCAGTTTCTTGGGCGCTCCTCGGCGGCGGCGCGGAGGGGGCTGGCAACTCGGGCAGAAATGGCTGCTCCGGCCGGCAACGATCACGCGGCGGATGGTGGCGCGGCACCGGTAACAAGGCTTGCCGTCCCGCTGGTAGACGCGGTGGCGGAACTGGAAGCTACCTTGGCGGCCCTCTGAGTCCACATAGTCGGAAATAGAGGAGCCGCGCGAAAGTATGGCTTCCGCCAAAACGTCGCGCATTTTCCGGTGGAGCAGCAGCAGTTGTTCGCGGTTGAGATTCCCGGCGATGCGGGCAGGATGCAGGCGCGCGCGAAACAGGCTCTCATCCGCGTAAATGTTGCCGATGCCGCGCAGGATGCTCTGGTCGAGCAGCAAGGCCTTTACGCGAGCGCCGCGCGATTGAAAATTTTCGCAGAATTCCTCCGCGGTGATTTCCAGCGGCTCCTTTCCCAGGCGTTCGACGAAGGCAGGCAAGCCGGATTCCTCAACCAGCAGCATGCGGCCGAACCGCCGCGGATCGGTGTAGCGCAATTCGCGGCCATCATCCAATGTAAAAAAGACGTGTGTGTGCGGCGCGACCGGCTCGGCGGAAGAAATCACAGTGAGCTTGCCGGTCATTCCCAGATGCACAATCAAGTACAGCCGCGACGGCTGCGCCGGCCGTGATTCGGTGGGCTCGACCGCAACGCAAATGAACTTGCCCATCCGTGTGACGTCCGAGATGCGCATCCCAGGAAGGCGTTCCGCAATCGTTTCCGGAGACTCGACGAAATCCGTTTTTCCGAAGCGCAAATCGAGGATGCTACGCCCCGGCAAAGAAAGGCGCAGTCCACGCACAATGGTTTCAACTTCCGGAAGCTCTGGCACAATTCCCCCGCGAAAACTTAAAACTTAAATCAAAGTAACACAACCACCCGGCAGGAGTGAGATGAAGGGAAAACGAAGCTAAGAAAAAAACCAAACGGACTTAAAGTAGGACAGGCTTCAGCCTGTCTGGTTTTGTCTAGCGCAATGCGAAAATCTAAACCAGACAGGCTGAAGCCTGTCCTACTTGATTCGAATCACGGCAGCGGCAAGCCCGGCGTGGCCACAATTCCCGCCATCCGCAGGATTTCCTGATACTCCTCTTCCGTAACCGGCGAAATGATAAGCCGCACGTTCTTCAGGAACTTTACCTTGCGGACCGAGGCGTTATCCCGCAATTCGTCGAGGGTGATTTGCCGCGGCAGTCGTTCCATAGCGCGCAGGTCAGCCACCATCATCTTCGATTCGCGGTCGTGCGGATCCGGGTAGGGATCGCGCGTGACTTCCGCAATCGCGTAAAGAGCCCTCTCGGGCGCGGAATGGTAGCAAAGTACCCGGTCGCCCTTGCGCACCTGCTTCAGGGCGCGATTGGCGTCCGCGCGCGTTCCGGCGCCCCGCCACATCTCCTTACCCTTCACAAAAAGCGTATCCCAGTGGTAGTGGTGAGGATTTACCGAAAAAATCCAATGCCCTCTCTTAGCCGGTGGGCGAATTGTCGTCAAACCGGGGAGCCTCCGAATAATGATGCTGCTGCTGTTGCGCCGAGATGTTAGTCGGTCGGACACTATACACGGGACCTCGCCCGTTGTGCAAAAATTCATACATTTCTGGGTCAAACCCGCCACCGGGTATAACCCGTGATTCCTCAGTCCTATACATTTAGACGCGCCGCCCGCATGTTTGGACACAAGAATCTGGCAGGCGAAGACCGATCAAAGACTTTCGCTATCTAGTTACTTTTGAGTAGGTTGGAAGAAACGGTCCGAGTTAGCAGGCTTAACAGCCCCTACTTAGCTCGCTTCGATCCAGAGATCTTCACCCCTGGCCTCAAGCACGTAGGTCTTGACGCCGATGGCCGGATTCATGACCAACTTGCCGGTGGTCACATCGTACTGCCAGCCGTGCCAAGGGCAGGTTACCGCCACTCCGTGAAGTTCACCCTGGCCCAAGGGACCGCCGCGATGCAGGCAGGTGTTGTTGATGGCGTAGAACTTGTTTCCTATGTTGGCGATAGCGACGGTCAGGCCGTCCACTTGAAACTCCCGGAT
Source organism: Candidatus Acidiferrales bacterium (assembly GCA_035295105.1). Taxonomy (GTDB): domain Bacteria; phylum Acidobacteriota; class Terriglobia; order Acidiferrales; family UBA7541; genus Palsa-360. Next base: position 15,056 of record DATGJQ010000104.1, read on the forward strand.
CGAGCCCGCCGGAATCTCGTCTTTTCGCGCCGCACGCACAAAGGCCATTCGCAAGCTCCTGATTCACACAAAGTCGGGGAAAACTGAAATGCCGCCTTAGCGCGGCGACGGGGTCTGCGCGACCATCACGTTGCGCTTGAAATCCTCGGCCATTCCGGGGTGCAGACGGATCTCCGTCGGCCGCTTCGCCAGGGACATCTGGTCGATTTTGTCCTGCAGCTTCAGCAGCGCGTAAATCAGCCCCTCCGGCCTCGGCGGACACCCCACGACGTAAACGTCCACCGGAACGATCCGATCGACGCCCTGGAGCACGGAATAGGCGTTAAACGGACCGCCCACGCTCGAGCATGCCCCCATCGAGATGCACCACTTGGGGTCGGGCATCTGGTCCCACACGCGCTTGAGCACCGGCGCCATTTTCAGCGTCACCGTGCCGGCCACAATCATCAGGTCCGATTGCCGCGGCGACGGGCGAAACACTTCCGCACCGAATCGCGCAATGTCAAAGCGCGAGGTGGTCGAGGCGATCATTTCGATGGCGCAGCATGCCAGACCAAACGTCAGCGGCCAGATGGCGGACTTGCGCGCCCAGTTGAACACGTAGTCCACGGACGAAATCATGAAGTTCTTTTCAAACCGCTGGTCGAGAACGCCCATGGGTCTCCTTGGGTACCTTCGGAAAGGCGAGTATATCCATCCGCGGCAAGGGGAGTCAAACTTGGAAATGGAGGAAACCGAGGAGCACTGCCGATTCGTTTAGTTCTTATTTGGTTCCATCGATCAGCAGAGCCCCGGTTTCACGAAACGCGCGGAGCTGGGCGGCATCTCGAAACCAGCGGCCCGAGTAGGATTCGGGGGCCGGGGTCGGGTCGGGTATCTGAATGTGCCTCACGAGTTCAAATCCGGCATCGCGGAAATGCTGTTCCCATTCCTCGGCGCTCAGCAAGTGCGCGGGAATGGCAAGCTGTTCTGCCCACTGGTGGCAATCAAGATTCTCGAGATAGTAGTTGATTAGAATCCGCGCCCGGCCACCTTCGCGCAGCACGCGAAAAATTTCGCGCATTCCCTTTGCAGGGTCCGGCCAGTAATAAGCGGACTCGACTGAAATTGACTGGGTGAAAAAATTGGCATCCCAGGGAATTTCGTCCACCGAGCCGATCACGAACATGGCGTTTTCCACATCGACGTACTTGCGGCGCGCCTGGCGCACCATTTCGTCGGAGACGTCCATGCCGATGACGCGGCCCTCGGGAACGCGTTCGGCGAGGAGGCGCACCAGCCAGCCCGTGCCGCAGCCAACGTCCAAAATATTTTCGTCGCGGTACGGCGCCATCTGATCCAGAACCGGCAGGACGATGGGGAGATGGCCCTCCTCCATGCCTTCTCCGCGCCCTGCTTCGGCCCAGCGGTTGAATTCCTGTCGGAGAGTTTCGTTATCGGCGGATTCTGGCATTGGAAAATGTGCTGACGGACGACGAGCCAAGCCTAGGGAATTGAAATTAGCAACACACACTTTACAGGCTGCGGAAAAAGTATCTCGTTGTGTCATTCTGAGCGAAGCTCAGAATGACAGCATTTTGCAACTACTTCTCGATCTTGGCCAGCAGTTCCACGAATTTCTGCTGCCGCTCCGACTGATCCTGCCCACCCGCCGATTCCGCCAGTTGCGTCACGTTCATCGAGCAGAATTTCGGCCCGCACATCGAGCAGAACTTGGCGTCCTTGTAGAAATCATCCGGCAGCGTTTCATCGTGCATGGCCTTTGCCGTGGCCGGATCGAGCGACAACTCGAATTGCTTGTTCCAATCAAACAGAAACCGCGCATACGACAAAGCGTCATCTCTGTCTCGCGCGCCCGGGCGGTGCCGCGCCACGTCTGCCGCGTGCGCCGCAATCTTGTACGCGATCACTCCCTGTTTCACGTCTTCCGCGTTCGGCAGTCCCAGGTGCTCCTTCGGCGTCACGTAGCACAGCATCGACGCCCCGTGCCATCCGATCATCGCCGCGCCGATCGCGCTGGTGATGTGGTCGTAGCCCGGCGCGATGTCAATCACCAGCGGCCCCAGCGTGTAGAACGGCGCTTCGTGGCACAACTCGTTTTCTTTTTTTACCTGCATTTCGATCTGGTCCATCGGAATGTGCCCCGGGCCTTCGATCATCACCTGCACGTCGTGCTCCCAGGCCTTCTCCGTCAACTCGCCCAGCACCTTTAGCTCCGCGAATTGCGCCGCGTCGCTGGCATCCGCCAGGCACCCCGGCCGCAGGCCGTCGCCCAGCGAAAAACTCACGTCGTGCTTCTTGAAAATCTTGCAGATGGCCTCGAAATTCTCGTACAGAAAGTTTTCCTTCTTGTGCGTGTTCATCCAGTGCGCCAGGAGCGCCCCGCCGCGGCTCACGATCCCCGTGATGCGGTTGCGCACCATCGGCACAAATTCCCGCAGCACTCCCGCATGGATCGTCATGTAATCCACGCCCTGC
>DATGJQ010000105.1:0-12755 GCA_035295105.1 Candidatus Acidiferrales bacterium
GCAACGGATTCCGAGGCTTGCCCGGCTCGCACCGGAGGCGGCCCATCGACGGCTCGGCCCGAAAATGAGGCGCTGGGCGTGCCGCTCCGCACCGCGTCCCACACCCTGGACTGCTCCTGGGTGACCGCGGCCTGCTCGCGCACGCTGGGGTGGACCATCAGTTTTCCCGCAGAAAATTGCGCGCCGGCCGACCAGCGGCCTGCCTCGACGCAGAAAACATCCAGCGGCAGAGGCGCGGCTCCCGGCGGCACGATACGATCCTTGCCGATGATGCGATCCTGCTTGCCGCCGCTCACCAGTTCTCCGGCCAATAGGAGCAGCGGTTTCGAACCGCGATTGATCAACACCAACTGGTTGACGGATGCACCATGCGCCTCCGGAATTCCGATGGGATGGCCATCGCGCGATCTTCGGATCATGTCCGATCCGCCCTCGGAAATCACCACTTGCCCGGCCGACAATCCTTCGTCGAGGGTGGCAAAACCCGCGGTGTCAGCGGATTGCCGGCTGACGATGGGAAAGACGCTCAGATTTTCGTAGCGGACCGGATCGGCCACTCGCCAGGCGCTCGGCCCGTCTTCCACATTCTTTTGTGCGTTGCTTGACCACGGAAAAGCAAAGGACAGAAACCCGAGAGCAAGAACGGTCGATCCCCAGGCGACAAGACTCGTTGAGTTGTGCATGAAGCCCTCCTTGAACACACTTGTAGTGTTGGAGGCGGCAACGCGTTCGCGTTTGCGGCTCCTGACCTTTGAACGAGTGAGGAGATTTTTCTTGCAGTCTTATCGGCGATGGGAAGAGCGGGGCAAACAAAATCCGGGTTCACTTGGAGAGGTGAACAAAATGAAAAGCGGGCATCTGCTTGATTCCAAATGTTGTGGATTTCGACTGATCTGCGAATGCGGTCAGCCTGAACTTACGAATGGAACCCCACAGGCTGAAGCCTGTGCCACTTGCGGCTGCGCCACTTCAATCTTCAAGATCCTCGCGAAATACCGGGACTGACGGATCGAGGGCGCCGTCCATTACATCGACGATCAGTCCTTCGTAGATTTTCGTCGCTTCGGGGAGGGTTGCGTAGCCGCGTTCCCAAACGACGACGCCGCTGGCGGAGTAGATGAGGGTGAAGAACCGGCCCGAGGAATATTGCATCTCCAGCAGCTTGCTGGGCATCTCGGGATCGCCTTCCTGTCCGAGGATGTCCATGAGCGCGACGGACCACTGCCTGCCTTTGGGGTCGGTAACGGATTGGCGCTCGACGTAGCGCCAGTTTTCCATGCTCCAGGCCATGCGATCTCTCTCCCGTGGCGCGGGCTTCAGCCTGCGGCAGTTCTGAGTGCTAAAAGGTAGATTCCGCTCGCTGAGAAGCTTATGTTAGAACACAAACTTTTCGCGTTTCTGTGGCGCCCGTCTTCCGGCGAGTTATTTTCCTTCGCGTCGATGCCCGCCTGAAGGCGGGCGCTACATCAGCCACTTAGGGGCCGAGCAACTCGGCGAGCGCCCTGGCTACCTGCGCGCCTGTGAATGGCTTGGGAATCAGCATCACGTGCTGCGCGTTGCGCTCCGCGAGGCTCTGATCGGCCAGTTCCGGAGTGTCACTGATGATGACAATCGGAATCTCCGTGAGGCCGGGATCGTTGCGGATGGTGTCAAACACCGATTCGCTCATGTTATAGACGGAGCAATCGACCACCACGGCCTCCGCCTGCTGCTCGCGAACCAATTCGTTGACGGAATCGCCGAAGCTGGTGGCATAGACCTGAAAGCCGCGGTCGCGCAGCGCGAAGGACAGGAGTTCGGCGATCTCCGGGGTATCGTCAATCAGGAGGACACGCCGCACACGGACGTTGGGATTCGTTTCATGGGTTGCCATAGATTTGGTTCACGCAGGCTTTTGGGTTCGTGCCGCATCCGCAAGTCTTTGTAGGGCACGGCTTCAGCCGTGCCGTAAGTGCGCGGAATCACGGCGGCTTTAGCCGCTGGCCTGGTCTGGTTCGAGCAGTCCACAGGCGCTTTAAGAAAAAAGCAGATTCCTCGGGAACCCCGCCCTTCGGAATGACAATTGCGAGTTTTGTCCGCAGCCAGTGAAGTCTGAGCTACCGAAAACTACTTCGTTGCGTAGTTTCCCGGCAGGCGCGGCTTCTTGCCCGCCGAGGGTTCCAGATCGAGAACCCAGATGCGGCCGCCGGCGATGTAGTACGCGCGGTGGTCATTCTGCATCACCGCGCCCCAGGCCTCCAGCGTGCGCATTGCGAAGGTGTAGCCTTCGAAATTGTTTCTCGCGTGGCTATAGACTTCGTTGGTGTGCCAGTTGTCGTTGAGCAGCGCATCGCCCGGATGCACGCGAGTGACGGTGAAATACTTGTCGAAGGCAGACTCCGGCCGCACTTCGCGCGTCGAGCCGCGCTTTTTGCCTTCGCTGACTACGTACAGATCCTGAACTGCCTCGCCCGGAGCGAGATTGGGAGGATTGGCGCTCATACGGTCTCCGCCACGGTGGCCGCGGCTTCGGCGGCGCCCATGTTTGTAAGATTTTTCACATCGGTGGCCTTGATCAGGGCATCCGGCAGCGGCACGCCCATCATCTGCCACTGCTGATTGGCGAACCGCTGCAGCGTGGCGATGTGTTCCGCGTGCAAATGTCCGAAGCGGCCTTGCAATTTCAAATATTCCGAGACCGGACGCATGTTGGCCGGGCGGAAGCTGTAGTCGTACTCACGCTTTTCGTTGTTCCATTCCCAGATGGGATACAGACCGCACTCCACAACCAGGCGGCCGAGATCGATCGAGCGCGGGGTCTCGTACACGAAACCCTTCTGGCACGGCGTGTAAATCATCAGGAACGCGGCGCCCTTAAAGTTCAGGCCCTTGCGAACCTTGTTCATCAGGTCGATGGGATACCCAACGCTGGCCGTCGCCACGTAGCAATGCGGGTGCCCGGCGGCCATCATGCGCGCGAGATCCTTCGGAAACAGGGTCTTCGCTTCTGGAACTTTCGGCCCCGGCGGCGAGAACGTGGTCATGCCGCCGTACGGCGTGCGCGAGGACGCCTGGATTCCAGTGTTGGCGTACTGCTCATTGTCATAGCAGATGATCAGGCAATCGTGATTCCGGTAGAGCGCGCCGGAGATCGAGCCGATGCCGATGTCCGAGGCGCTGCCGTCACCCGCTTCGCAGATGATGTTCGGGAATGCGCCTTTCCACTTCCCCTTGCGGATCATGGCTTCGAACGCGGCGGACACTCCGGCGGTGAAGCTGCCGGAGCTGCCGATCTGCGTGTGCGCCCACGGTACGTTATACGGCGTACAGAGGTAGGAGCTGTTGGCGACGTACATGCATCCGGTCGGACCGACCAGAATGGTGTTGTCACCCGACGCCTTGCTGGTCATCCGGTACTGGATGGACGGCCCGCATCCGGCGCATGTTCGATGGCCGGGAACGAACGGCTCGCTGGCCGGCAACTCAGGATTGTAAAAGCGCGCGCCCTGATTCGGGCTCCCGAACATCGGCAATATTTGTCGTTCGATTTCAATGACTGCCATGGTAGCTCCTCCGGATGGTCGCCCTGAAGCCCGGCACCTTGTTTATTTTAGTGCAAACTCGCCCGGGCGTCCCATCAAACTTGTCTATGACTTCCTGAAAACGCTTCTTTCCCGATCTTCCTTATTCCTCGAACCCGACCCAATGGGTGCGCTTGGCAATGCTGCCGCGCTTTTGCGCTTCGAGCATTTTCTGCGTCATCCAGTAGAATTCCTTGAGCACGATCGCCTCGCCGCCCATTCCGGCCATGAAGGACACGACCAGCGGACGTTTCTGGCTTTCGTACAGCGCCCCGCAGACTTCGGCGTACAACGAGCCGCCGCTGCTGACGCTGCCGAGGCCCATGTTCGTCTCGATTACCCCGACGACTTTGAACTTGCTGAGAACTTCGTTCACGCGGTCGGTGGGGTACGGACGGATGGTGCGCAGGCGCACCAGGCCGACTTTCGCGCCGCGCTCGCGCATGTGTTTGATCGCGTAGCGCGCGGTTACACCGTGCGCGCCTTGCAGGAAAAAGACCACGTCGGCATCGTCGGTCATGAATTCTTCGATCCAGGGATCGTACCGGCGTCCGAAAATTTTCGCGAATTCTTCGTGCGCTTCTTCAATCACCGCCATGGACCCTTCCATCGCGCGGGCGCGCTCGAGTTGCAGCGGCGGTCCCTGCTCCGGCATGATTTGCGGCCCGTGCGACACCGGGTGCCGCGGATCGAGCGGGTAGGGATGCTTGTAGGGCGGCAGAAACTCATTGACCTGGCCCTGATCGGGCAATTCGACATCGCAGGTGATGTGCGAGACGAAGAACCCGTCCTGGCAAACCATCTGCGGCAGCAGCACGCGCGGATCCTCGCCGATGCGGTAGGCAATCAGGTGATTGTCGAACGCTTCCTGCGCATCGCACGACCAGCCCATCAGCCATCCCATGTCGCGCGTGGAGAGCGCGTCGGTGTGCTCCGAGCCAAAGTCGCCCGGAGGATCGAGGGTGCGGTCGGCAATCATCATTTGCACCGGCATGCGGCTGCCGGAAATCGGCGAGTACAGCTCGTACCCGTACTGCACGCCGACGCCGGAGCTTCCGGTGAACACACGCGCGCCGCTCGATGAAGCGCCATGCGCGATGCTCAACTGGGAGTGTTCGCTGTCGGCGACGATATACTCGGCGTCCAGCTCTCCGTTGGCCACCATCTGCGCCAGCGCCATCATCGTCGCCGTGTAGGGGCGGATGGGATAGGCGGTAATGACATCCACGTCCGCGTACTTGGCCGCCTGCGCCGATGCCACGCAGCCATTGATGCGTACGGTCTTCTTCTTTCCTGCGACTAGCGTTGCCATGTCTAGCTCCAGTAGAACAGGCTTCAGCCTGTTTTCTTCTGACGTTCGTGCTCGCAACGAAAATCTAAACTAAAATGCCTGCCCCGTTAAATCTAAATGCTCTTCGCCGGACGATCCGGCACGGCGCGCAATTCTTCCGCCTGCCGCCCGTGCAGCCCTTGCGAAATCGCGAATGCCGTGTCCATGCGAACCACGCCCGTGTCGAAGTCCAACTCGGGCACGCCTTCGAGGCACCCCGTCGGGCACTCTTCGATGCACACGCGGCAACCCTTGCAGTAATCCACCAGGATTTTGTAAAGGCCGTTCGAACGCACCGAGCGCACGATGCAGGGCTCGGGACAAACCAGGTAGCAGTTGTCGCAGGCGTTGCAGGTGCCGCAACTGAAGCAGCGCGCCGCTTCCGTCGTAGCCTGCTCTTCGGTGTACGCCAGGATTACTTCCTGCTGCGTCGACTTGCGCGCCGCGGGCGCCAGCATGGCCTGCTTCACGCGCGGGAAGTGCGGGAAGTAGGTCATGTTCATGCGGTTCAGATCAACGATCACGTCGATGGGCACGGTGCGCGGCTCGAGCGGAACGTTGTTCAGCACCTTATCCAGATTGAAGGCCACGCGCTTGCCGTCGCCGACGGCGTTCACCACCATCAGCGGCTGGCCGCCGCCGAGTTGCACGACGTCGCCCGCGGCGAAAAAGTTGGTGTTGGCGATGCGGCCGAACGAATCGATCTTGATGGTGCCGCGCTCGGTCTTGTATTCCGCGGGCATCCAATCGAGCTTCGCTTTCTGCCCAACCGCGATGATTACGGTATCGACCGCGAATTTTTCGCCGGCGCCTTCCTTGTCGATGGCGATGGGCGAGGCATTGATCTTGCCGGTGAAGCGCGCGGGATACAGCTGCAACGATTCAACTTTTCCGTTGCCGAGGACGGCGGTCATGGCGCGACCGTGCATCAACTCGACGCCCTCTTCCAGCATGTCGTGCAGATCTTCGGGCGAGGCCGGCATTTCCTGCGGGTGGGCCTCCACCGTGATCATGGTGACTTCCACCGCGCCCTGGCGCAGGGCTTCACGGGCGCAATCGATGGCCGTGTTTCCGCCGCCGATCACCGCGACGCGCGAGCCGACTTTCACCTTGGAAGTGCCCATGCCGATGTCGCGCAGGAAAGGCAATCCGAAAATCACGCCGGGCTTGTCTTCGCCCTCGGCGCGCGCGCTGTTGGATTCGGTGAGGCCAACGCAGAACACGGTAGCGTCATAATTCTTTTTCAAATCGTCGAGCGTGATGTCCTTGCCGACTTCAACGTTGGTCTTGATCTCGATGCCGAGTTCCACTAGGCGTTCGATCTCGCGATCGAGCACCGCCTGCGGCAGGACCCAGTCGGGAATGCCGCCGCGATTCAGGCCGCCCGCTTTCGGCGAGCGCTCGAGGATCGTGACTTTGTAGCCGAGGCGCGCCAGTTGATAGGCGGCGCTGTGGCCGGCCGGTCCGGAGCCAATCACGGCGACTTTTTTGCCGTTGGGTTTTCCGGCCTTCACCACATCGCGATTCAGCGCCTGGCCCAGATCGCCGAGGAAGCGTTCCACCGCGCGGATGGAAATGGCTTCGTCGTACTGGCCGCGGTTACAGGCCTGCTCGCACGGGTGGTAACACACGCGGCCGGTGACCGACGGGAACGGCATGTCTTCCTTGATCAGCGCGTAGGCGTCCAGATATTTGCCGCGCTTCACGAGATCCAGGTAGCCCTGAATCTTTTCATTCGTGCCGCAGGCGTTGTTGCAGGGCGGCAGCTTGTCACGATAGACCGGGCGAATGGCGCGCCAGTTGCCCGTGGGGAAAAGATCCTGGCCCTTTTCCTGCGAAGGTCCCGGCGTGATTCCCGCGAAGGGAACCTTCAGCCAGTCAGGGATGTGTGTACCTTGTGTCGACATGTTTCATCCTTATTCCGGCGGGTTTTTCAAAGTGCAAATTCCCGCGCGCTAAATTTTAAGCGGTCACCGGCTTCAGCGGCATGATGTGCAATTCGTTCAGAGCTGCACGGAACGCCGCCTTGTTCGCAATCATTGGCTCAATCGTTTCCAGTTTGACGATGCCCGTCGTTTTCACCACCGCCGCGATCAGCGGGGCGGCGATGTCCGGCGCAACGGCCTTGCTGCGCTCGGCGGCGCCTTCGGTGGAGAGGCGGTCGAGGCCCAGTTCGCCCAGGCGGTAGTACAGCCACTTGTGATCGGCCAGCTTGGCGGCATCGACGCACACCATTTGCGCCAAGCGCTCGGCGCCCGGGACAAAGCGGATCATGTACTCCGGCGAGTAGTGCGTGTTGATCACCAGCGTGCCGCCCGGCGGCATTCCGCGCATGTAGTCCCAGCCCTTCACCATGGTGCCTTCGACCAGGACCACGATGTTGGGATGTTCGTTCTCGTAGGTCAGCGCGTTCTCAATTTCGCTGTCGCTGACGCGGCAATATTTGCGCGTGGGGGCGTTGGTGCGGTCCGGGTTATCGACGTAGTTTTCCATGGATTGGGAAAACTTGCCCTCAATACGGGCGGAAGCTCCGACGGAATTCACGATGTCGCGGCCTTCTTTGTCCATGATGATACCGCGCGTCCAGACTGTCAGTTCGGTGTAGCTCATGATCGCCCCTCTTTGTCATCCAGATGAATGTGGGCCGCCAGGGTAAATTCCCCGGTGTTGCCCGGCCGTACGCTGGGATCCCTTAACGGCACGGGACCTCCGCGATGGGAATCCAGGACCGATTGGAAATCACTGCGGCGAACCACGAAAGAAGCTACTTGCGAGCCTTCCTGATATTTGGCAATCGCCAGCAGCGTGGCCTTCTTGCAAAGGCTTTCAATGTCCGCGCCCGTGGAGCCTTCCAGTTGCGCGGCGAACTCGTCGATTTCAAAGTCCGATGCCAGCGGGACGCGCCGGCTGCACAACCGCAGAATCGACGCGCGGTCGGCAGCGCCCGGTTTGGCGAACGGAAGAATATAGTCAAACCTGCCGCTGCGCAAGAGCGCCGGCTCGACGCGCTCGGGGCGATTGGTGGCCGCGAGGAGCAGGACGCCTTTCACGTCGCGCAAATTGTCAATTTCGCGCAGGAGTTGGCTGAGAATGCGCTGGTAGATATCCGAACCCATGTTGTCCGCGCTGAATTTCGGGGCCAGCGCGTCGATGGTGTCAAAGAAAAGTATGCAGGGCGCGGCGCGGCGGGCCTTCTTGAAAACTTCGCGCAGGGCGCGCTCGGACTCGCCCAGCCACTTGGAGTAAAGCTGCGGGCCATCGATGGCGATGAGCGGGATTTGCTTCTCACCGGAAAGCGCCCGGGCCATCGCGGTTTTCCCCGTGCCGGACGGACCGGCGAAGAGGATGCCGCGCGGCGGCGTCAGCCCCACTTGATCGTAAATCTCATTGTGCATGTGCGAATGTTCGACCACGGCGTCGAGCAATCGTTTCAAGTCAGCAAGTCCGCCCAAATCCGAGAAGGTGCTGGCGCTCTTCTCGATGAAAAACTCGCGCGTCGCGCTGGGCTCGACTTCCTTGATGCCGGCCAGAAAATCGGCGCGGGTCACGTGCAGGGCGCTCAGATCGGCTGGCGGCGCGCCATCGGTTTCCAGCGGCGCGGTGGCCAAAAATCCGCGCAACGCAATCATGCCCACTTCCTGGCATAGCGCCTCGAGATCGGCGCCCACGAAGCCGTGGGAATGTTCCGCGATTTCCTGAAGATTGACGTCCGGGGCGAGCGGCATGGCGCGGGTGTGAATTTTCAGAATTTGCAATCGCGCCTGGGTGTTGGGAACTCCGATTTCAATTTCGCGGTCGAAGCGGCCGGGACGGCGCAGCGCCGGATCGAGAACTTCCGGAATATTGGTCGCGCCGATGACGATCACCTGGCCGCGGGAGACGAAGCCATCCATCAGGCTGAGCAGTTGAGCGACGACGCGCTTTTCCACTTCGCCGGAAACTTCGGCGCGCTTGGGCGCCACGGCGTCAATTTCATCGATAAAAAGGATGGCCGGGGCGCGCCGCGCGGCTTCTTCAAAAACTTCGCGGAGCTTGGCTTCGCTCTCGCCGTAAAACTTGCGCATGATTTCCGGACCGTTGAGCGAAATGAAATGCACGCGCGATTCAGCGGCCACGGCGCGCGCCAGCAAAGTCTTGCCCGTTCCCGGCGGGCCGTAGAGCAGCACGCCCTTCGGGGCGAAAATTCCCAGCCGCTCAAAAATGCGCGAATGCTTCAGCGGCAGCTCCACCATTTCGCGTACTCGCGCGACTTCCCTTTCCAGCCCGCCAATATCCTCGTAGGTGACTCCGGGAGCCCGCGTCGCGGTCTGTTCGCCTTCCACGATGCGGATATCCGTTTTTGCGCCGATCACCACCGGCCCCGATGGGATCGTGCGTACCACCTGGAAATTCACGGCCTTGGCGAAGGTCGGCACGCGCACCACGCAGCCTTGTGTGACCGGCACGCCGGTCAGGTCCTCGACGATGCGCTCCGGCGGAATAATCGCCGGCGCCGCGCCGATCCACATCGGCGAGAGGCGCACGGCCACGGCCTGCGAGTGCTCGACCACCGCGACGTTCACCTGTTCCTGCAATCCCACGCCGCAGCTGCTGCGCGCCGTGCCGTCCATCTGCACGAAGCCTTCGTGCTGTTCGTCGGAAATTTCCGCTCGCACCACGCACGAGGTGCCGCCGGTCACTTTCACGACGTCGCCGGCATGCGCGCCGATGCGCTGCATGTCCGCCGGCGCGAGCCGCGCGATGCCGCGGCCCACATCCTCCACGCGCGCTTCCGCCACGCGCAAGGTGAGCGTGGCCGCGATGGGCGATGAAGTGATTTCCGTCACTGTGTTACCTGCAAACGGTTTTGAATTTCGCTGCTGAATCGCGCGAACAGTTTGGACAATTTTTGATTTTCGGGATGGTGCTGCAAGTCCGCGAGAATCTCCACGCGCGTGGTGTCGTTGCCCAGATCGGTCAGCCGGATGGTTCCGAGATTGGTATGTTCCAGCGCCCAGCCCTCGCCCTGCGTGGAAGTGACCGCCACAGAAAGCGCGTCCCGATCGCTTTCCCAGGGAACGATAATTGCGTTGAGACTTCCTAGTCCGATGGCAAGCTGTTCGATCGCGCCGGAAACGGCGCGTGGGGAGCCCGGGGTAATGAACTCAAAAAGCTTTTCGCTCATGAGGAACTGTGGTACACTGGCCCAGTGATTGAACCAGTTGAGAACGAAACTGTACCATCCTCGCGCACCGCTGTCAAGCGTGCCGCGCAGCCATCTGCGAGTGAATCTCGCCTCATCGCACCCATTAAGAAGACCCGTGTGGCCGAGGAAGTCGCCGACCGGATTCGCGTGCTGATGCTGGACGGAACATTTCCTTCCGGCGAACCATTGCCTTCGGAGCGGCATCTAGCAGAACGATTCGGCGTAAGCCGGGGATCGATTCGAGACGCGCTGCGCACGCTGGAAACGATCGGGCTGCTCGAAACGAGGCATGGACAGGGCACGTTTCCGCACGAGCTTTCCGTGGAACGGCTGGTGGCTCCTCTCGCGTCGGTGATGGCCTACCGTTCCGACTTGCAGGATGAGTTGCTGGACGTACGGCGCATGTTTGAGCCGGCAGTGGCGCGAGCGGCCGCGCAACGCGCGACCGAGGAAGATCTCGCCGACCTGGATCGCATTCTCGAAGCGCAGCGCCAGAAATTAAAGGTCGGCCAGCTTGCGATCGTCGAAGACACGGCATTTCACGCCATCCTGGCGCGCGCCACGCGCAATCGCGTGGTGATGAGCATTATGGCGACGCTCAATGATTTGCTGGTGGCGTCGCGCACGGAATCGCTGAACCAGAAAGGCCGGCCCGGGCGATCCATCGAAGGGCACGAAGCGGTGGTCGCCGCGGTGCGCCGCCACGACGCCGATGCGGCGTCCCGAGCGATGTACAACCACATCGACCAGATCGCCGACCTGCAATCGCACGCGCACAAGGATCCGGATTCCCCGAGCAAGTAGCAGGAGGCCCTCCCTAATGGACGACAGCGTGCGCGGCCAGATCGACTCCAATCTTTCGCACCTGGATGCACTCATCCGCCGCGGGCACCGCCTGCGCGAAACCCTGGTTGAAAATCCCTCCGACATATCCGCTCTCGTTTCCAATCGCGCCTGGCAGCAGGACATCGGCGTGGCCATTAATCAATTGTCCGGCGGGAGCAAGGCGCACTGGCTGGCGCGGGCTTTTAGCGAAGCGTTCTTGCTGCGCTCGCCGTCAGGGCAGGTCATCGAGATGGTCGAGCCCACGGAAATTGTTGGGCGGCTGGTCGGCGTTCTGGATCAGGCCGTCGTCTCGCTCTCCCGGATGGGAGAGGAATTGAATGACTCGGCTTCGCCTGCAGCTGCCCCGCTGCCGCGGCGTTTCGATTTCGTTCACAACACGGAGCTGCGGCCGGTCCTGGAGCAGGCGTACATCGACAGCCGCGACGCGCTGGAGCAAGGCGAGTTCGGAACGGCGCTGATTCATACCAGCGGAATCCTTGAAGCGATTCTCACGGACGCGTTGGAATTCAACGGAGTCGCTGCGCTGGCGGCGAAAGTCGAACTTCCCGCGGACCCGATCGCTTCGTGGTTATTCGATGAGCGGATCGCCGTTGCGGAAAAAGCCGGAATCATTCGCGGCGGCTGCGCCCGGCTGCCGGAAATCGCGCGGAGATATCGCGAGATCACCGACGCGGATGGGAATCCGCAGCTGACGATCACCGAGCGCGATGCCAAACGCACGATGCAGGTCTTGCATGTAGTGATGAAGGACCTCGATCCAGGCAGGTAAACCGGCGCAGGCTTCCGTCGCGCCAGCAGCTACTTTTCAATCCTAGCCAGCAGCTCCACGAATTTCCGGGTGCCGCACCCTTGCTGCATTTGCAAGGGTGCGGCACCCGCTTTGTCTTTTGCCGCGCCTTTGCCAAGCATTCATGGAAGGCAGACACGCTGAAGCCTGTCCTACTTCTCGATTTTTGCCAGCAGTTCCACGAATTTCTGTTGCCGCTCCGACTGATCCTGCCCTCCGGCCGATTCCGCCAGTTGCGTTACGTTCATCGAGCAGAATTTCGGACCGCACATCGAGCAGAACTTGGCATCCTTATAGAAGTCATCCGGCAGCGTTTCGTCGTGCATCGCTTTCGCCGTCGCCGGATCGAGCGACAACTCGAATTGCTTGTTCCAGTCGAACAGAAAACGTGCGTACGAAAGCGCATCATCTCGGTCGCGCGCGCCTGGACGGTGCCGCGCCACATCCGCCGCGTGCGCCGCGATCTTGTACGCGATCACTCCCTGCTTCACGTCTTCCGCGTTCGGCAAGCCCAGATGCTCCTTCGGCGTCACGTAGCACAGCATCGACGCCCCGTGCCATCCGATCATCGCCGCGCCGATCGCGCTGGTGATATGGTCGTAGCCCGGCGCGATATCAATCACCAGCGGCCCCAGCGTGTAGAACGGCGCTTCGTGGCACAGCTCGTTTTCTTTTTTTACCTGCATTTCGATCTGGTCCATCGGAATGTGTCCCGGACCTTCGATCATCACCTGCACGTCGTGCTCCCAGGCCTTCTCCGTCAACTCGCCCAGCACCTTCAGCTCCGCGAATTGCGCCGCGTCGCTGGCATCCGCCAGGCACCCCGGCCGCAGGCCGTCGCCCAGCGAAAAACTCACATCGTGTTTCTTGAAAATCTTGCAGATGGCCTCGAAATTCTCGTACAGGAAGTTTTCCTTCTTGTGCGTGTTCATCCAGTGCGCCAGGAGCGCCCCGCCGCGGCTCACGATCCCCGTGATGCGGTTGCGCACCATCGGCACAAATTCCCGCAGCACTCCCGCATGGATCGTCATGTAATCCACGCCCTGC
>DATGJQ010000106.1:0-3044 GCA_035295105.1 Candidatus Acidiferrales bacterium
GGCTTCCCTTCTCCACTCGCGCAGAAACTCGCGCAAATCCGGATCCACGGGCGACGATTCCTGCAGACGTGTCTGCGTGGTGGACACCGATCGTTCAAAGGTGCGCTGCACCGGCGCCGATTCGCGCGTTCCGGCATACGATTTGGAACGCTTGCGCCGCGATGGAGCGGCCTGCACCGGCGCGGAGAGCCAAGCGGGCTCGTACGAACAAACGTCGCAGGCGCCGCACGCGGTCCACTTTTTGTTTTCGCCAAAGTGCGCGCAAACCCGCAGGTGCCGGCATATGTTCGATTCCACAAATCCGCGAATCTCATCGTAACGCTGCCAGGCGCGCTTTTTTTCTTCCGGGTCGTTGATCTGGCCGATGAAGTACGCGTGCAGGCCCGCGTCTTTCTTTTGCCACAGCAGCACGCAATCCGCAGGAAGGCCGTCACGGCCGCCGCGACCGGCTTCCTGATAATACTGCTCGATGGATTTCGGCAGTGAGAGATGGATCACGGCGCGTACCGCGGCTTTATTGATGCCCAGGCCAAACGCGATCGTGCCGACCATGACGCGCACTTCGTCGGCCATCCAACGCTCCTGATTCTGGCGGCGGTCGGCGGCGTTCATCTGGCCGTGATAGCCGATGGCCGGGATGCCGTTTTCCTGCAGCAGGTCCACCGTGGACTCGACTTTTGCGATGGTAGGAGCGTAGACGATGATGTTTTCGTTTCCGTAGCTGCGCATCGCGCGCAGCAGCAGTTCCGTTTGCGAGGACGCGTCGCAGGCGCGCACCACGTAGCGCAGGTTGGGGCGGTGAAAGCTGGCGATGGATTTACGAGGATCGCGCAGTTCCAGTTGGCGAATGATGTCATGCCGCACGCGCTGCGTGGCGCTGGCCGTGAAGGCCGCGATGGCGCGGTCCGGAAAGTGCGCGCGCAGGCGGCTGAGCTGCCGGTATTCGGGACGAAACTCGTGACCCCATTCGGAAATACAATGCGCTTCGTCTATCGCGAAGAACAGGATGGGCACGCCGCGCAGCCATTCGATGGTGTCCTGGCGCGCCAGGCGCTCTGGAGAAAGGTAGAGCAGACGATACTCGCCCGCGCGCGACTTCTCCATCACCTGCAATTGCTCGGCCGCGGTGATCGAACTGTTCACCAGCGCCGCCGCAATTCCCATCTGGCGAAGTTGCGCCACTTGGTCTTCCATTAAAGCGATCAACGGCGAAATCACTATGACCGTCTTGTCCGGCGACATCGCCGCCGGCAATTGGTAGCAGAGCGATTTTCCGCCCCCAGTTGGCATCACTACGCACGCGTCACGCCCTGCCAGCAGGCTGCGGACGATATCTTCCTGTAAGGGGCGGAATGCGTCATAGCCCCAGTAACGGCGCAGTGGCGTCAGCAGATCGAGTTCGGAATTCACGGGAAGAGTATACGGTTTAGAGCGACTTGCAGTCCAATCTGGAATTGGCATTAATTGTGACAGATGAACTCATGAGGATGCGAAGAATATGTAGGGCAGGCTTCAGCCTGTCTGGTTTAGGTGTACGCATGACGCTGGACAAAACCAGACAGGCTGAAACCTGTCCTACTCGCCTATGGACAACACGACGCGAAACCGTGCTTTCCCGCTCATCATGCGATCGTAGGCTTCGGGGGCGCGGCCGATTGGAAACACTTCGGTCATCGGGCGGATTCCCGTGAGCGCGCAGTAGGCCAGGGTGTCCTGCGAATCGATGGGCGAACCCGAGGGCCATCCGCTGATCGAACGCCGGCCGGCAATCAGCAGACGCCCGGTAATTTCCAACGGCTGGTCAGGATTGCCGACCAGGATAGTTTTGCCGTTGATGCCCATTCCGCTGAGCACGGCGGCCACCGCTTTTCCGCTGGTTACAGTGGAGAGAATCACTTTCGCGCCGCCCAGTTTTTCGAGTTCGGTTCCGGGGTTTTGCGACTCACTGTCGATGTAATGTTTTGCGCCGAGCTTCTTCGCGAACTGCTCTTTGTCTTTCCCGCGCGCGATGGCCACAGTTTCAAAACCCATGCTGGATGCAAACTGCACGCCAAGATGCCCGAGGCCTCCGAGCCCGAGAATGGCTACCAGATCGCCCGGTCGCGCCCCGCTGTTGCGCAGAGAATTGAATGTCGTGACTCCGGCGCAGAATAATGGCGCCGCATCGGTTGCCGAAATCTGATCCGGAATTGCGGCGAGCGCGGCCGCGGAGACGAGCATGTATTCCGTGTAGCCGCCGTCGCAGGTCAGGCCGGTAATCTGGCGTCCCTTGCTGCAGGTCACGAAATCGCCGCGCCGGCAGGAATCGCAGTAGCCGCAATGCCCGCCGTGCCAGCCGACCCCAGCGCGCTGCCCGACTTCCCATCCGAGAACGCCGCCGCCGACCGCGTCGATCACGCCCGCGACTTCGTGGCCCGGCACTCGCGGGTAGGTGATGCCTGGACGCGAGCCTTCCCTGGCGTATTCATCGCTGTGGCAGATGCCGCAGGCCTGCACTTTGAGGCGCACGGTCCCAGCGGCAGGCTGGGGAATTTCTCGCTCCACCAACTGAAACGGTTCATGCGCTTTCGGAACCTGCACAGCGCGCATTTTGGGCATTCTTCCTCCGTTGAGTTTGTCAGTGTTGAAACCACCGGACGGCGGCGGCGGTCAGACAGATTTCGCACGCTGCGGAAAAAAGTCTTGTTTTGTCATTCTGAGCGAAGCGAAGAATCTCTCTTCGATTCAAGCATAAGCAAAAACCAAGGAGGGATTCTTCGTTTCGCTCAGAATCACACCGTTTTGGATTTTTCTGCAGCCTGTGAAGTCTGCGTTACTCGCTGCTACTGTGTGACGCTGGTTGTTTCGGATGTGCCCTTGGCGGCCGCGGCGCGCAGCCTGCGCAACTCCGCATGAAACACGATGACGCTCATCCACATCCCCAGCGGATGCGCCCCGGCCACAACCAGCGGGTGCGGCGTGCCGTTGCGGAATTTCTCGATGTCTTCGTCCTGCAACGTTTCCAGAACTTTGGCTTCGTCCAGCGGCAATCCGTATTCGGCCGC
>DATGJQ010000107.1:0-7360 GCA_035295105.1 Candidatus Acidiferrales bacterium
GGTGATGGCGCCCGTCGAAGCATCGAGACGCACGCCGAGGCGCCGGAACGCCCAGCAGTCGTAAGCAACCGAAACAAAAAAACTGGCGGGCAGGCGATTCGCAGCCATGATTTTGCAGCCGATCAGCGAAGCTTTGCCGCCGAACCCCATCGCCCCAACGCCCAGCTTGTTGGCCTCTTCCATGATTTCCGCTTCGAGTTTCGCGAGCTCCAGATTCGGGTTCACATCGTCCAGGGTGCGAAAGAGTTGGCCTTTCGCGAGGTCATAGCCGTGCGCGCGATCGCTGCCGATGCACACGCCGACGGCACCCGGCGCGCAGCCTTGTCCCTGGGCCTGCCACACCGCGTGCAGAATGCATTTGCGCACGCCTTCCAGATTGCGGTCGGCGCGGCCCAGGTGATCGAGTGTGCACGGCACGGAATACTGGATGTTTTTATTCTCGCAGCCGCCGCCCTTGAGGATCAGCTTCACTTCGATTTCATTCTCTTCCCACTGCTCAAAGTGAATCACCGGCGTCTCGACGCCCAGGTTGTTGCCGCTGTTTTTTCCGGTGAGCGAATCGACGGAATTGGGGCGCAGCTTGCCGAGCCGCGTGGCTTCAGCGACCGCTTCCTGAATCGCTTTCTTGATGCGAATCTGATTTACGCCGACGGGCGTGTGCACCACGAACGTGGGCATGCCGGTGTCCTGGCAGATCGGGCCGGAATCGTCGTTGGCCATATCGATGTTGGACAAAATGATGTCCAGCGCCTGCGAGGATTGCGTGGCCGGCGTTTCGTCCTTGGCCGCAATGGACATCGCCGCGCGCACGTCCGGCGGAAGATTGGTGGACGTCTGGGTGATCAGTTCAAGCAAGCTGCCGGCAAGAAATTCCATTTCACTACCTCCCCAAACTCACTATTTTACACTTCTTCAGGGAGTTGTTCCGCGAAAGATCGCTCGGGCACATTTTTTCGTGAGGCCTTCACAGACTCAGCAACCAGGCTCCTATTGCCACTTATTCATTATAAGATTGAGTTGCACATCGCTATGCAAATCGCGACGATCATACTTGGCGTCCTCGGGTCTTGTGCACTTTTCGGGTATGGAATGTGGCGAGTTGGCGAGGCACCCGACCGTGCCGCTCGCGATCCCCGATCCCTACGCCGCAGACTAGTTCGATTGGCGATAGCCTATATCGTCGTCGGAGCGTTCATCATTGAGGGAGTCGCGACCGGGCACGAAAAGGTCGCTGCACTGTATGGGTTGCCTGTTAGTCTGATTATTATTTGGTTTTTATTGCGGGCAGCGAATAAGGTCAAGGTCCCTCCCAAAGAATAGGCTCTCCGTCCACAGCAGAAATCCGATAGATCAGGATTCCGACACGGGTTACGGCGTGATCTTCAAGTCTGTCGATACAATCAGGTCGCCCCCGTTCGCACTCTTGGGTGATATGTCCGGGAACCGGGTGGTGCGAATCGCATACCTGCTATATTCTGAAACGAATCCGAGATGTGAAGATGCGCCCGCCGCGCGGTTTGGCGCAGAATGAGGAACCATGAGGAACGCCCTAAACCGACGAATTGCCTGCGTTTTCGCGTTTGCCACGTTGATCCTAGTGGCTGTTAGCGCTCGAGCCGGCGACGACACTGCGCGCTTTTATGGGACTTGGAAGACGACTGTCGTTCTCAACGGCCAGAGCGTGACCATTATTTCCGTGCACGATGCCAGCGGGTACAAAAACTACGCACGGACAGCGACCGGCGAGGCGCCGGCGGGTGACGGGACGTTTACCGCGGCGAACGGCAAATGGTCCTCGAACGCGGCCGCTCCCAACAACGGCGGCGTCTATCATTTCGTCAGCAACGATATTGTGATCGCCACCAACTCGGCCGGCCAGACGGTCACCTGGACCCGCGACAAGTCGGCGGAAGCGGCGGCCGCGAAGGGCCCGACGCCCGTGGACGCCAATACCGCGGCGAACCGAACGACCGGATACGTGCCGCCGAACGGACGTCCCGGGAACTCGGTCACGCCGCCCGCCGCACAGCCTTCACAGCCGGCCGCGTTGCCCGCACCCGCGACAGCGGAATCCCCCGCCGATGCGTCGCTCTCTCCCAACGTGAAGGCGGGATTTGCCGCGCTGAAGGGCGGGGACCGCGTCACCGCGTGGCGCGACTTCATGACCGATGCGCAGAAGGGCAATTCGGATGCGGAGGCGGCGATCGGCTCGATGCTGTTCCAGAACATCAATCCGCCGGGCACCGGTTTTTACAAGGACTGCGAAAAGTGGCTGCTGGCTTCGGCGAAGCAGGATAACGCGCACGGCATGGACATGCTCGCGCAATTTTATTACAACGACGGCAAAAACATGGCGGGAGGAATCAATCCCGGCGTGAACAATTCTCCCCTTTCGCCGGACGGGCAGCGGCTGGCCGATGCAAAATTCGCGTTGGCGCGCCAGTGGTTTGAAAAGTCGGCGGCCAAGGGCGACCTCTACGCGATGGGCAATCTGGCGCCCATGCTGGACGCCGGGCTGGGCGGACCGCGCGATCCCAATCGCGCCGCCCAACTGCGCGCCCAGGTGCAGAAGGGTCCCGACGCCAACTTCGCCCATCGCGCTACAGCCGATCCGGCCAGCCAGGCCCTGACTGCAGCGTGGCAGTCGGGCCACTACGCGGATGCGATCAAGAGCGCGGAGGCCGGCGCCGCCAAAGGCGACGCCAGCGCCGAAGCCCTGCTCGGGCGCGCGTACTACGAAGGTCTCGGCGTGCCGCGCAATTACGCGACGGCGGCGACCTGGCTCAACAAAGCGGTTGCGCAGAACAATGCCAACGCCATGTTCTTTCTCGGCCTCATGAAGGAATTCGGCCGCGGCGTTCCGCAGAACCTGAACGAAGCGCTGGACCTTTTCGATCGCGCTGCCGCACTCGGCCAGGGCTACGCCAAGATGGAAGCGGCAGGCATGCGGATGCAGGGCGAAATCAACCGCCAGGCGGCGAAGATGCACGGCGGCGGCGTTATGGAGAGAGCGTGCGAAACTGCCGGGGGCATCCCCGACTCGGCCGGCCTGTGCATGAAGGGCGGCGGAACAATCGATCCGTTCAACGCCGAAGAGGCCGCTGGATCGGGGTATGAGTCCTCCGCGCCGGAACCTGTGTATCAGCCAGAACCGGAACAATAAGTCCACGGCCAGGTTGTAGTTCAAAGGCCGGAAGCGCGATGGCGCCTGGGATTTCGAGGTGGGAGCTGCCGAGCGCATGGAAAAGCAGATCCCTCACCGCCGTCCCCGAAGGCGGGGCCGGGTTCGGGATGACAACGTCTTATTCCCGCACCGGAAACTGCCGCTCACCGAAAAACCAGTAGCACGCTCCAAACACGAGGCCCGCGAGCAAGTAGGCGATCCCTTGGCGCTCCGCAGCAGTTGCGGCGCCTTGCAGAAATGTTTGCTCCGGAACGAAAAGCGGTGTGGGCCCGAGCGATGCGCCCGCACAACCAAGCACGAAGACCAGAACGGCGCCGATTGCCGGAAAATAAAGTTGGCCGGACCACCGCAGCTTTCGATATCCCGACACCGCAAGGCTCCAGGGAAGAATCATAACCAGCAACGCCGGGGCAAAGCCGCCGGCAAGCCAATAGAACGATGCGAACCCAAGCCTGAAACCGATGCCCGCCGGCGGAGTTTGCGGCTCAGATCTCAGAAACACAAATGCATTCCACGCGATGTAGGTCACGGACGCGGCGGTTGCGCCCACTGCGTATCCGATTGCAGAAGATCGCCGGCGCGAAGGATTCGACATATCTTGACTGGACGCCTGCCTTGTCTCGTTCTCTGTCGAAGGTACCATCCCGAGTCGCCGGCCTCTCAACAATTTGTCCGCTACTTGTCCCAGAGCCAGGTGGAATCTTTCCACCCGTCCAGACTGTAATCCGCCATGCATTGATCCGCGAGAGAAAGACACTGGTCGAGGATTCCGCTCTTCTGCGCACCGGTGAGAATATCGAGGCGAATCTGCTCATGGTTGCCGGAATAATTGATTTCGTAGAGTTCGTGCCGGGCGCCGAATTCCGTGCCGATGGCGTCCCAGATCAGCTTGAAGAGCTTGATGCGCTCAGCGGCGGTGGCGGACACGCCGCGATAATATCTTTCCAGGAGCGGCGCGAGATCGGGGTTCTGGAAATCTTTGTAGCTGGAAGGGGACATCAGCAGGCTGCCGCCCAGAAATTGCTCGAAGATGTGGCGTACGGCGGGCCAGCACTGCGTGCAGAAGAGCCGCATGGTGTACGCGTACTCCTGCCGGGGCACCACCGTTCCGCCCGGCGCGCTCTCCGGGTCCATGCACATGGCCGCCGTCATTCCCCAGATCAGATTTCGCCAGCCGATGATTTCTCCGAGCGCCGCCTGCACGCCGCGAAACGCGCCGGTGCCGTTCGTCTCGATGCCTTTGGCGAAAAGGCCCACCATGAAATCCAGCTTCACGGCGAGCCGCGAGGAAGATTGGAACGTGTAACGATTCACAAAGCGCGAATGGCGATAAAAACTGTTGGCGCGTTGGGGATCACGGTACACCAGAACGTTTTCCCACGGGATGAATGCGTTTTCAAAAATCAGCACCGCGTCATTTTCATCGAAGCGGCTGGAGAGCGGGTAGTCGAACGGGCTGTGAGCGTTCTGTTCGTAGGAAGCCCGGCACATCAGTTTCATGCCCGGCGTATCCATGGGAGCGATGAACACGACCGCAAAATCCTTGGCCTTCTCCAGATCGAGGGTGGTGGCGGCAGTCTGAGCGACGAATGTCGCATGGGTCATCGCCGAGCCGGTCCCCAGCATCTTGGCGCCGCTGACCACCATGCCGTCGTCCCTTTCTTTCACCACGTGCACCAGGACGTCGCCGAGTTCATGCACCGGGCGGCTGCGGTCGATGGGCGGGTTGATCAGGCAGTGATTCAGAAACAGGCACTGCGAGGAATAGCGGGCATACCATTTCCGCGCGCTTTCCTCGAACGGCGCGTAGAACTCCGGCTCGGACGCCAGGCTGCCCATGAGTGCCGCCTTGTAATCGGGCGTGCGGCCCATGTAGCCATAGCTCATGCGCGACCAGGCCACGATGGCGTCTCGCGCTTCCTTCAATTCCTGGGCGGAGTAGCACGGCTTGAAAAATTTGTGGGTGCGCGTGCCGGAGCGGTCGAGCCCGGTGAGAATGTCCCGCGTTTTCGGATCGTGCAGGGCGTCGTACAATCGCGCAACTGACCGGCAGGAATTGCGAAAAGCGGGATGCTCGGTGACGTCCGCCACGCGCTCGCCGTAAATGTAAACTTCGCGCGCATCGCGCAGGCTGGCCAGGTAGCCCGCGCCGTCGTACATGGCGCCTGCTGAGTCTGTTTTCGGATGAGGGCCGCCTGCAGGATTGTCCGTCATGGAAAATATCCTCCCGGTTCCGCGGCTCGTGCCGGTTTTGCTTGCGGTTCTGCCAAGATCATCTGGAAAGCCACAGACTGAAGTCTGTGCCACTTGTCGCGACGATGTATACTACGCGCGACATCATAAACGGGAGAGTTCACGTTATGCAAAAAAGCGCGGTGTGCACGCTGAGCGCGATTTGCTTTGCGGTATTGATTTTCACGCTGCCCGCGATTTCGGGCGGCAATCCCTCCAACCGCCAGACCGATGTGGTGAAGACTTCCGCCGGAGAGCTGCGAATCATGCCGGTGTATCACGGCAGCGTGATGCTGGAATTCGGCGGAAAAGTGATTGATGTGGATCCGTGGAGCCAGGGAGATTTCACGGGGCTGCCTCCCGCGGATCTGATCGTCATCACCCACACGCACCAGGATCATCTGGATCGCTCCATGGTCGACAAGCTGCACAAGCCTGACACGATTATCGTCGGCCCGCCGGCGGTCACGGATACGTTGAATTGCGCGCCGGACTGCGGTGTTTTCGAGCCGATCAGCGATTCCGAACACCGCACCGTGATGGGCATCGGCATCGAGGGCGTGCCGATGTACAACATCGTATT
This sequence comes from Candidatus Acidiferrales bacterium, assembly GCA_035295105.1. Classification (GTDB taxonomy): domain Bacteria; phylum Acidobacteriota; class Terriglobia; order Acidiferrales; family UBA7541; genus Palsa-360. The sequence continues at coordinate 6,000 of DATGJQ010000107.1, forward strand.
CGGATCGGGGCCGGGCAAACCGTATCACCACAAGGGAATCGGCAGCGGCTACGTTTTGGCGTTTGGCTCGACGCGCGTGTATTTTTCGGGCGACACCGAATGCACGCCGGAAATCAAAGCGCTGAAAAACATCGATGTCGCGTTTCTCTCCATGAATCCTCCACGCACCGAAACTCCGGCGGAGGCGGCGGAATGCGCCAAGGCCTTCCGGCCAAAAATTGTGTATCCCTACCACTACCGCGGATCGAAAGTTGAAGATTTCGCCGCGGCCCTCAAGGACACGCCGGGGGTCGAAGTGCGCATCCGCAAGCTCGAAGGCGAACAGTAGACAGCGCAACACCGCGAGGGCGAAGGCGCAGAAACACGCGCCCGGGAACGCCCGTACAAACCGATTTGGCCCGCTGGTAATTTCCTCTCATCCGCCACGAGATTCACTCGTCGATTTCCATGGCGGGCTTCCGCTGATCCATTCCGGTACTCCAATTTCCCAACCTTTGCTGTGCACACGTCACATGGCTATGTGACGCCGAACACGGCGTATTTTGCGACGGCATGTCGTAATGGATTTGTAGAGGAACCGATAAAAAGTTGAAGAAGCCTTTGCAAAGCACGATCAGGCTTCAACCGACCATGATTTGGAGTGCGGGAGGCGGATATGATCACCGCAAAAGTTCAGCTAACACAACCATTTAACGCGCAGCGCCAGTTCGCTGCGACGAGCGGGAGCGGCCATCACATGCTGCTGGACGATCCGGCGGGCGGAACCGGGCCGAAACCCATTGAACTGGTGGCGGTGGCCCTGGCGGGCTGCACCGCGTTCGACGTGATTACGATTCTTCGCCAAAAATTTCACCAGAGGGTGACCGGCTACGAAGTGAGCGTTGAGGCCGATCAAGCCGAACGGCCGCCGCAGGTCTTCACGAATGTCCGCATCGTTCACGTGATCACCGGCTATGACGTCGATCGAAACGCGGTGAACGAGGCCATCCGTCTGTCCGAGGAAAAATATTGTTCGGTGGGCGCCATGGTGAAAAAGACGGCCAGCTTGCACACCAGCTGTGAAATTCTGGAAGAAAAGACGAAATGCCAGCCGGAGGCTCCCGTCGAAATGGCCGTCTGAACGATTGTTTGAGAGCGGAGAAAGAGGAGCGGAGAACGACGCGAGGTGAACGATGACCGTTGAACGCTATATTCGGATGATCGCGGGCGCAATGGTTGCGATCTCGCTGGCCCTGGGTTACTGGGTGAGTCCGTACTGGTTCCTGCTGACGGCTTTTGTCGGCCTGAATCTGTTCCAGTCGGCGTTTACGAACTGGTGCCCGATGATGACGTTTCTTCGCAAGGGCGGCGTGAAATCTTAA
>DATGJQ010000108.1:0-6348 GCA_035295105.1 Candidatus Acidiferrales bacterium
GGCCGCAGACGCTTGGGGGCCACCGGTATCGCGTGCGCAGCCCGGAAAACGTGGCTGCCGAAATGGCTCTGGCCAAGAAACTCTTCCCGCAGGTGCGAGAATTCTTTTTTGACGATGACACCTTTACCGATGACCTGCCACGGGCCGAGGAAATTGCCCGGCGGCTGGGGAAACTCGGACTCACCTGGTCCTGCAACGCCAAAGCCAACGTGCCGCGCAAGACGCTGGAAATCATGAAGGACAACGGCCTGCGGCTGCTGCTGGTGGGCTACGAATCGGGGAACGACCAGATTCTGATCAACATCAAGAAGGGCGTGCGCATCGATATCGCCCGCGAATTTTCGCGCAATGCCCGCGACCTGGGAATCAAGATTCACGGAACATTTATTCTGGGCCTTCCGGGCGAAACCACTGAAACGATTCAGCAGACCATCAAGTTTGCCTGCGATATCGATCCGGAAACGATTCAAGTGTCGCTCGCCGCGCCCTATCCCGGCACGGAGCTGTACCGCCAGGCGCAGGAGCAGGGCTGGCTGCAGATTCAAACCGGGGAACTGGTGGACGCCCACGGCATCCAGACCGCGGCCATGAACTATCCCAAACTGAGCTCAACCGTGATTTTCAGTTCCGTCGAGGAGCTTTACCGGAAATTCTATTTCCGGCCGCGAAAAATGTTCTCGCTCTTTGGCGGAATGCTGCGCGATCCGGAAGTAATGAAGCGGCGGGCTCGCGAAGGCGTCGAGTTCTTCAAGTTTCTGCACGAGCGCAAGGCCACGGCGCGCGAGATGGCTGAGTCTGGCGCGGCGACGGCCGCAGGTTCCGGGGACTAGATCTTCAGTGGCGCAGGCTTCAGCCTGCGGGGTTTGGCTGCAAGCTAAAGCAATCCTGCAGCGACCAAGATCCACAGGCTGAAGCCTGTGCCACCAAGCTTCCGCGATGAGCGATCCGAAAACTCACCAGACCAAAACCTACGTTCTGCTTTTTCTGCTGGTAGTGCTTGGCTCCGTAGGAAACACCATTCTCAGCAAAGGGATGAAGGACGTAGGAGATGTGGACCTCGCGCATTTCGCGTCCCTGACGTCGGCCGCGGTGCGCGTCTTAACCAGCGGAACCATCTGGCTGGGCATCGCCATGATGCTGGCGTTCATGGTGTGCCACATGCTGGTGCTTTCATGGGCGGATTACAGCTTCGTCATGCCGTTTTCCGCGATTGCTTATGCGCTGGTTCCGCTGCTGGCCTATTTATTTTTGAACGAACAGGTTTCCGCGGCGCGCTGGATTGGAATCGTGCTGATCGTGCTGGGCGTGGTGTTGATCAACCGCACGCCGCATCGCACCACTCCCGAGGGAATTGCCAACTGACATGCGCACGGCGTCCATCCTCATCTTCGTGGTGGTGACAGGAACGGGCGGAGAGATCTGCCTGACGCACGCCATGAAGCTGCTGGGCGAAGTGCACGATTTCCGTCCGCGGGCGATTTTTTCGTTTGTCCTGCGCGCGCTGCGCGTCGGCTGGCTGTGGTTCGGCGTGCTGCTGATGACCGCGTCGTTCTTTTCTTTTCTCGCGATGCTGGCGTGGTTTCCGGTCAGTTTCGTCATTCCCGCGACTTCCCTCGCGTATGTTGCCGGAGCGTTTGGCGCGAAACTTTTTCTCGGAGAACAGCTGAACGGAACGCGCTGGGCGGGAATTCTGCTGATTTGCGCCGGAGTCAGCATGGCGTGGGTGGACGATTTGCCGGCGACTCTGCACTATCCGTCGGCCATCACCGTCCTTCGCTGGTCGATTCTGGCGCTGGCGCTCGGCCCGCTTTTCTATTACCTCATCGGAATTTATTCCGCGTGGAGATTCTTTCGTGTCGCGCATCGCGCGTCGAGCCTGCCTCCGGCGGCCGGCGAAACGCTCCCTCCGGCGAGCATTTTGAAGCCGGTTCGCGGGCTGGATCCCGATGCGTACGAAAATTTCGCCAGCTTTTGCCGGCAGGACTATCCCGAATTTGAAATTCTGTTTGCGGTGAACGACCCGGAAGATCCGGTCGTGCCGGTTGTGCAAAAGCTGATCGCCGACTTTCCCGGGCGCTCGATCCGCTTGATCGAGATCGCCGAGCGGCTCGGCGCGAACACCAAGGTTTCCAATCTTTGCCGTGTGGTACGAGAAGCACGGTACGATCTGCTGGTGATCACGGACAGCGACGTCCGCGTCGACCCGGGCTATTTGCAAAGCGTCGCGCGGATGTTTCGCGATCCCGCTGTCGGCGGAGTGACTGCGCTCTACCGCGGCCAGGACAATCTGCAATTTGTCGCGGCGCTGGACGGTGTCGGCTCGTCGGCGGCATTTTGCGGTGCGGCCCTCGTTGCGCGCGAACTCGAGGGCCTGAACTTCATGATGGGCTCGACCATGGCCACGACGAAACAGCGGCTTGCCGAAATCGGCGGGTTCGAGGCCCTGGTGGACCTGCACTCCGACGATTACGAACTTGGCCATCGCATCGCCGCGCGCGGCTACCGGATCGAGTTGTTGCCCGAGCCCGTGTGGATGGCGTTTCCGTCGCAAACGCTCGGCGCTTACCTGCGGCACGAACTGCGCTGGGCCATCGGTATCCGCAATATTCGCCCCGGCGGACATTTCGGGATGCTCTTCACGCACGGATTGCCGTGGGCCATTGCGGCGGTGTGCGTTGCGCCTAGCGCGGCCATCGGCGCGGCGTATCTCGGGGCATATTTTGTTCTGCGATTTGCGATGGCCTGGGCGGTCGGCGTGTGGGGCCTGCGCGATCCGGTGCTGCGGCGACGGATCTGGCTGCTGCCGGTGCGCGATTTGCTGTCCTTTTTCGTATGGCTGGCAAGTTTTGGAATGAATCGCATCGAGTGGCGCGGGAGTTCCTTCACGCTGGAGAAGGGGAGAATGATTCCGGTTGCTCCTCGCGCGGGCCGCGGTTGACTGTCGCAGATCGGCCATTCGTGGATATCCTCCCCATCCGTCCGGCGCGGATTCAAGAAGGCCGAACACGGCTAACGCATCCACAATTGTGAACGGCGATTCTTGAAGCATGTCGGAATTGTCATACTCAATTCACGAAAATTAATCGTCATTGCACCATTCCGTAATATCCGCAACGCATAGTTCGCTCGCCGGATTCGGTTTTCAAACTTCCACCCGGCCCACGGAGGTAAGAAATCCATGAAGCAAATGTGTGCCAGGTCGCTGCGCTACCTGCGACTCAGCCTGGTTTCGATCTGTATGTTGCAGCTCAGCTTCGGAGGGTTGCTCGCTGTTCCCGCTCAGGCGGGCGATGACCACCGACCGACAGCGACTCCCATCAAGCACGTGATCGTGATCATTGGCGAGAACCGGACGTTCGATCACCTCTTCGCCACTTACAAGCCGAAAGATGGTCAAAGCGTGGACAATCTTCTGTCCAAGGGCATTGTCAACGAAGATGGAACCCCCGGGCCGCACTACGCTCGGGCGCACCAGTTCTCCGCGGATGTGACCGGCAGCAGCCTTTTCGAATTGAGCCCAAAGAAGAAAACCCTTTATTCGGTTCTTCCGGCTCCGCTGAACGGCGGTCCGACGGATGTCTGCAAGAATAATGGTATCTGCTCGCTGGCCGACGCGATGTCTTCGGAGAATGCGTTGTCGTCCAGCCCAATCGATTACTATGAGTTTCTGACCAGCGGAGGAACCGGCCTGACCGGCAAGATTCCGGACTCGCGAATTACCGGCGTGCATGCCTCGGCACCCTATTCGACTCTTCCTCCGGGCCCGTTTCAACTCACCAACGGCACGACGTTTACCTACGACGCGTATGCAGCCAGCCCGGTGCACCGCTTCTACCAGATGTGGCAGCAAGAGGATTGCAACGTTCATCATGCAACCTCGCGCAATCCCAGCGGCTGCAAAGCGGACCTGTTCACCTGGACCGAAGTGACCGTGGGTTCCAACGTCAACGGTGCGGCGCAACCCTCGAATTTCAGCACCGATTATTCCCCGACTGCTGCGACCACCGGCGAAGGCGCCACCAGCATGGGTTTTTACAACGTGCTGCAGGGCGATATGCCGTACTTCAAGGAACTGGCTGACCACTATTCGATGAGCGACAACTATCACCAGGCGGCGATGGGCGGCACGGGTGCCAACCACATCCTGCTCGGCTATGGCGACGCTATGTGGTTCAGCGACGGCAACGGCAACCCGGCCACGCCGCCGCACAATGAACTCGTCTGGAGCGATACTCCAAAGGATGCCGGCGTCGTGGACGAAATCGAGAACCCCAACCCGGTGGCCGGAACGAATAACTGGTGGACGGAGGACGGCTACGGCGGCGGAGGATTCGGTTCGCCGGTATTCGGCGGCGGTTCGTATAGCAACTGTTCGGACGCGTCACAGCCCGGCGTTGATCAAATCCGGGACTATCTGGAATCGCTCGAACGCCCGATCGATCCGCGCTGCGAGAGCGGCAAGTACTACCTGCTGAACAACTACAATCCGGGATATTTCGGCGACGGTTCCAACGCCTATACCGATCACTACGTTTTTAACACTCCGTTCACCATCCCGCCCACCAGCCAGCGAAACATCGGCGACGTGATGCTCGCCGCCAATGTTTCGTGGAAGTATTACGGCGACCAGTGGAACGCGTATCTCGCGGACAAGTATCAGCTCAACTACGGAACAGTGGGGCCGAACAGCGACCAGTACTGCAACATCTGTAACCCGTTTCAGTACTCGACCTCCATCATGACCAACGCGGCGGTGCGCACCGCTCATCTTGCCGATACGGATGATCTCTACGTCGATATTCAGAGCGGAAATCTTCCCGCGGTCTCCTTCGTCAAGCCCAGCGGCTGGGCCGACGGCCACCCGGCATCGTCCAAGTTCGATATCTTCGAGGGCTTCGCGCGGAAAGTGATCCAGGCGGTGAAAAGCAATCCGGAACTGTGGGAAAGCACCGCCATCATGATCACCGTGGACGAAGGCGGAGGCTATTACGATTCCGGCTACGTTCAGCCGCTCGATTTCTTCGGTGACGGCACCCGAATTCCGATGATCGTGGTTTCTCCCTACAGCAGGGGCGGAAAGATCTCACACGTTTACTCGGATCATGTGTCCATCCTGAAGTTCATCGAGAAAAACTGGCACCTGGAGCCGGTCACCAAGCGGAGCCGGGATAATTTCCCCAATCCGAAAGTGGACGAAGACAATCCATACGTGCCGAAGAACAGTCCGGCCATCGGCGATTTGATGGATCTCTTCAACTTCGGCCACCACGACGGAGATCACGACGGAGACGATTGAGGCAGGGGATGCGATGATCGCGTAATCGCTCCTGATCGCTTCTTGGAACAATTCCGCGGCGCCGGTTGGCAGGCCAACCGGCGCCGCGGTTCGTTTTCAGAGACGGAGGTATTTCAGGCTGCGTTCACCAGACTTTGTAGATGAATTTTGCGGAAATGCCGCCTGCCAGAACCAGCAGCGAAAGAATCAGCCAGTTATAACTGGTGCCGTAGGTGGCGGTCGGGAAGTGGTTGCTGATCATCAGGAAAATCAGCGGCACGGTCATGAAGGTGTTGTGAATCGTTCGCCCTTTGGCGCGTTCCGCCAGCTTCTGATCGATCGGCTTTCCAGAGCGAATCGATTCCAGCATCCTGCGGGTCGCCGGCAGGATGCCCATCCAAACATTGGCCGCCATGATGGTGCCGAAGAGCGCGCCAATGTGGATATAGGCCGCGCGACCGCTGATCAAATGCGTTAGCGCATAAGCCAGAGCCACGACCAGAAAATAGCAGATCGCCCCCGCCAGCACCGGCATGCGTCCGAGCGGCGACCGGTAGATTCCTTCGTAAACCGCAAAACCCAGAATGAGCGTGCCGAGTCCGATCGCGACGCCGGTCCCCATCCCGATGCTGGACACGCTGTCATCCAGCAGCAGCCCTCCGGAGTAATACAACAGGCCGAGCAGCAGAAACCCGGTGATCCACGTGACCAGAGCTTCCCAGCGAAACCAGTAAAATCTTGCCGGCACTGCTTTGGGCGCCGACTGCTTCTCGACCAACGAAAAGCTGCCACTATGCACCAGCCAAACCTGCGGCAGCCGCCCGGCATTCCGCGCGGCCTCTTCGTCAACCGCCATGCGACCTTCGAGTTTGGTGAAGTAGTAGGTCTGCCCGATCCAGAAAATCCCGGCGAGCACGTGGGCCCAGCGGAGGATCAAATTCAGCCATTCACTGACGGCGGGCGGCATCGGACTGGACTCTCCTGAAAATGTGCGTTCCGCCAGAGCGGCAAAACGCTGGCTGGAGATAGTACTGGCCGCACGCTGGTAGCTCAAGCGCAAAAGTCTTCGCCTC
>DATGJQ010000109.1:0-31773 GCA_035295105.1 Candidatus Acidiferrales bacterium
TCGCACGTAACCGGTGGAGCGGCAGAAGATCTTCGCGCAAGCCGCCGGTGCCGCGATCGGCTTCGACTTCGACGCGGGCCGGCTCGACGAGACGACGCATCCGTTCTGTAGCGGCCACGGTCCCGGCGATTGCCGCATCACGACGCGCTACAACGAGCATCATTTCAACGAAGCGTTCTTCGGCGTCCTGCACGAATCCGGCCACGGCATCTACGATCAAGGCTTGCCGCACGAGCATTTCGGCACACCGCTCGGCTCGGCCACGTCGCTGGGCATTCACGAATCGCAATCGCGGCTGTGGGAAAACATGGTGGGCAAGAGCCGCCCATTCTGGATTTATTTCTATCCGCTGCTGCAAAAGGAATTCCCGTCGCCGCTGCAAAACGTTCCGCTGGAAACTTTTTACCGGTCGCTGAATTCCGTTGAGCCGTCCTTCATCCGCGTGGAGGCCGACGAGGTCACCTACAATCTTCACGTGATTCTGCGATTTGAGATTGAGCGGGCCTTGATCGAAGGCGATATCGCGGTCGGGGACCTCCCGAATATCTGGAACTCCAAGATGAAGGAGTTGCTGATGCTCGACGTGCCCAGCGATTCGCTGGGCGTTCTGCAGGACGTCCACTGGTCGGGCGGAATGATCGGCTACTTCCCCACCTATTCGCTGGGAAATCTGTATTCCGCGCAGTTTTTTGCCGCGGCGCGGCGTGACCTTCCCAAGCTGGACGACGAGATGGCGCGCGGCGAGTTTGGCAGCCTGCTCAAATGGCTCCGCGAGAAAATTCACGTCCACGGAAAATTCTATTCCGCACAGGAACTGGCGAAGAACGCCACCGGAGAGCCTCTCAACAGCAAGTATTTCGCGGAATACATCACCCGCAAATTCGGCGAGATCTACGAACTATGAGAGCCCCGTGGCTCGGCCAATCCCAACCCTGAGATGTGAGCGGAGCGGGTGTCGATGGAACGCTCCGCCAAAAAAGCCGCCTAATTTTCCTTCGCTTTTTCCGCCTGCCGCTTGAGCGCCTCGGCGGTCGGCAATTCATGAACGCTGTGGGCCACGAACCACCATTTGCCGTCGCGCTTCACCCAGACGTCCAGCGAATGGTGCTCGCTGTTGGTACGGTGGCCGTAAACTTCGATGTCATCGAACGTCGAGTAGGTGGTCACCGCCGTCGTTCCTTCGCCGCCGTCTCCGTACACGTGAATGTGTTGCGGGCCGTAGTGCAAGGAATGCAGTACGCGATTCCCTTTTTCCAAATCCTTCACCAGTCCGGCTTTGGTGTCATCGGTGCCGTCGGCGTTGATGTGGACGATGCCCTCGGCGTCATTGGCTTTCACCCAATCCGGGCAAATGTTCTTGCTGGTTCCGGTGCTCTGAAACGCCTTGAGCTTTTCTTCCTCGACTTTCAGAATCTCTTTCTTTACGGCTTCGGCCTTGGGCCCGGTCGTCTCCTGCGCTCCCGCCAGCCCGGCAAAACCCAGCCCCAGAACGGCCATCAAAAAAATCCGCTTCATCATCATGAATCCTCCTGTCGAGTCCGGAACCGAGAAATGCGCGCCTGATCCGCGCCCTGTATATCTCTAGGGAACATCGGAAGCAATCAAAAATCGCGCGCGAGGCGATCCATCGGAAAATTAAGGTTGCGGGAGTCATCCACCTGGTAAGCGCGCTGGCAGCGGCGCGCCGCGACTTTCTTGAGGCAGGAGGCCGTGCATCACCGTGCCCCCCAAAGACCGACGAACCAACCAGAGATTTAAAGGCAAGACGGACAATCGCATCCGCTACGGCGATCGAGTCGCGCCCATTCGCGATTTAAGCCTGGAAGGCGTGTTCGTGCTCGATCCGGACCCGCTTCCCGTCGGTTCGGAACTGGCCTTCACCCTGCGCGCCGGGCTGCAGGACATCACGCTCGATGGAATCGTCCGGCATTCGATCGTTGACGTCGGGATGGGAATTCAATTCGTGAATCTTTCCGGAGTTTCCAAACGGCGTTTGACCATTCACATTGCCACGCTGGTTCCGGCCCCCAGCCATCTTGTGAAAGCCTAGAAACAAGGGAATCTTTGCGTCGCGGGCGCGGCATTAGACAATCCTTCCAGGCCGCCTGAATTCCCCGCCTCCCGCCGGACTCTTTACAAAACCGCATCGTAACCGTAAAGTTTGTATCGTCGGCAGCCCACAAAATAATGGCGTTTCTTTCCCAAAAAACCACGGCGATCTCGATCCTGGTGGCCACCGCTTTCTTCATGGAAAACCTGGACGGCACGGTGATCGCCACGGCGCTGCCGGACATGGGCAAATCGTTCCATGCCAACCCGGTCGATCTGAATATCGGCATGACGGCGTACTTGTTGATGCTGGCCGTTTTCATTCCGATCAGCGGGTGGGTGGCGGACCGGGTGGGCGCGCGCCTGGTGTTCGTCTCGGCGATCGGAATATTTACGGCGTCTTCCGTCCTGTGCGGCCTGAGCTCCGGGATCGTGACGTTCACCGGAGCGCGCGTGATCCAGGGCATCGGCGGTGCGATGATGGTGCCGGTCGGCAGGCTGGTGGTCCTGCGCACCACGGAAAAACACAACTTGATTGATGCGATCACGTTCATCACCTGGCCGGGGCTGATCGCGCCGGTGGTGGGGCCGCCGGTCGGCGGCTTCATCACCACATATTTTTCGTGGCACTGGATCTTTTTTCTGAACGTGCCGCTCGGAATTATCGGCATGGCGCTTTCCTCGCGCATCATTCCCAATTTGCGGGAAGACCACGTCAAGCCGTTCGATTGGATCGGATTTGTGCTGAGCGCTTCGGCGTGCGTCAGCTTCGTTTACGGAATGGAGTTAGTGGGCCGCGAGAGCGCGCACTGGAAACCGACGGTCGCCTACCTGATTGCCGGATGCGTTCTGGGCTTTTTTTCCGTGCTGCATTTCCGGCGCTTCCCGGCCGCTCTTTTGAACCTTGATCTTTTGAAAATCAAAACATTCGCGGTGTCTATGCAGGGAGGCTCGCTGTTCCGGATCGCGATCAGCGTTTCGCCGTTCCTCCTGCCGCTGATGTTTCAGGTGGGATTTGGCCTGAACGCGTTTCAGTCCGGCCTGCTGATGCTGGGCCTGTTTTCCGGAAATCTGCTGATGAAGACGGTGGTGACGCCGATCCTGCGGCGCTTCGGGTTTCGCACCGTCTTGACGTCGAACGGCATCCTGCACGCGATCCTGATGGCCTGCTGCGCGCTGCTCTTCCCGCGCACGCCGACCATCCTGATACTTTTCATTTTGTTTTTGAACGGTCTGTCCCGCTCCATGCAATTTACAGCCACCGGCACGCTGGCCTTCGCGGATATCGCCAAGCCGGACATGAGTTCCGCCACCAGTTTTTTCAGCATGGTCACGCAAATGTCGATGGGAATGGGCGTAGCGGTCGGCGCGATCGCGCTGCGCATCGCCGGATTCATGACCGGACACTCCGCGGCCATGCCGGCCACCAGGGAGTTTCACATCGCGTTCTTGCTCGTCGCGGTGTTGTGTATTCTCGCCACGCTCGACTGTTTCATCCTGGAGCCGGACGCCGGCGCGGCGGTCAGCGGGCATGGAATCGCACCGGTGCCGCAGAAGAGTTCCGCGACGACTTGACTCTTCCGCATCCCCTTGCAATGGCCGTATACCGCTTACGACGGAAGTGTCGCTCGAATCATTTCGACGATTTCTTCGATGCTCTTATACGCAGTGTCAATTGTAATGTGCTCTCGGTTCCAAGGGCGGTAGTCGCGAGAAATAACTTCTTGCCAGGTGGGTATCCGGTGTCCGGGGATATCGGCTGGTCGCCTCTCCACGCGGCGCCGATGTTCGTCGACATCCGAACATGTGAATTCGATTTCCACGGCGCGTACCTGTGAGCGGTTCGCAACCTCGATCCAGGAATCGCGGGTTATGGGGAGCGGATTGACAGAATCTGCAACTACCGTCAGCCCGGCTACGAGGTTATCCTCGGCGACAGCATACGCGACGAGGTATCCAGCGTCATCGGTAGCATCGAGTTTCCGGCTAGCTAACCTGGAACGCAGAATTGCTTGCTCAATCGAGTCGATTCGTAGATGCACAGCACCGATTCGACGTGCCAACTCCCGGGCAATCGTCGTTTTTCCAGTGCCGGGCAAACCGCCGAGGATGATGAGTATGTTCAGCAACATGTGAAGCGTACCGTATCCACAGCGGCGGGGAAAGCTTGCCTGTCGAGGCGGATGGTGCAACCTTTTAGGCGATTTTGAATTTCAAGGTGGCCGACCCTCCAGTGCTCAGAGGCTCGACTGGCAAAAAGATGAGCCAACCGCCAGACTATGGGTTATGAATTCTGAAAAGCCTCCACACAAATCGGTTTCTACAGCTGCCGGCCTCGCACTCTTTATATCGGCTGCTGTGCTCCTTTTCGCTGCTGTCCGACCCAGTCCAGCTTTGAGCTTGGACCGTCACTGGTACGTGTTCGGAAAGTTTGCAGCTCCAGCTGCGTTGCTTTTGGTGGGAGCCTCGTTGCTGGTGGATAGGCGATATCAGATTGCAGTATATGTCGGCTCAGCGCTAATGCTTTCGATAGCAGCTTTGAAACATCCGGTTTGTGTCCTTATTCCAGAGGCCGAGCGCCCGGCCTTTGAAACAGTTATTCCGCTGAGGGAACGGGCTGCGCGAGGAGAACCGTTCTGTAGCATCGGAGGAGAGTGGTACCAATGTAAGTCCTTTCTCTCCCGCGAATTATTCTTCTAAGGCCAATTCCAGGATGAACAAGCCATTTCAGAGTGGCCGACTGTCTCCTGCGTCACCCCACGTCATCCAATCAGCCCATCTTCGGATTTCATGCTCGAGCGTTCTCCACCAGCGTGGCAATCTGCACGAACTCTACGGCAGGGCGCACACCGTAGAGACCAGTGATTCGCTCAAGAAGCTCATCGCTGAAGAACGCTTTCGCTGCGTCCTCGGAATCCCAAACGTAAAAGTTCACCGCTTCACGTTTTCCGGAATTGACCGTGAACGCCTTGGAGCGCAATCCTGGCATTCCCTCAAACCTCGGACGTGCGGTCTCCGCGATCTTCCGCACGGCTCGCTCATCGAAATTGTCTCCGTAGCGAAATGTTACGAATACACCGATCATAGCGCACTCCTTTCGAGGTGGTGTCAACGCGCTTCGAAGGAACCTTCTGCGCGGAGACGATGACTCAGGGCGAAGATTCGCCGTGCCATTAGACGACTCCTAGCCGTGGCTGCCGCCGCCGGAAAGTTCGCGGACGATGGATCCCACGAAGCCCTTGGCATCGCCAAAGAGCATCAGCGTCTTATCGAGGTAGTAGAGCGGGTTGTCGATCCCCGCGAAACCGGCGGACATGCCGCGCTTGATGACCATGACCGTGCGCGCCTTGTCCACGTCCAGGATCGGCATGCCGTAGATCGGGCTGGATGCGTCGGTGCGCGCGGCTGGGTTGGTGACGTCGTTCGCGCCGATGATCAGGGCCACATCGGTTTGCGGAAACTCGCCGTTGATGTCTTCCATGTCGATGAGCTTGTCGTACGGAATGTCGGCTTCCGCCAGCAGCACGTTCATGTGTCCGGGCATGCGGCCGGCGACCGGATGAATCGCGAACTTCACTTCGATACCGCTCTTGGTCAGAATGTCGTACAGTTCGCGGACCTTGTGCTGCGCCTGCGCCACGGCCATGCCGTAGCCGGGAACGATCACCACCTTGCTGGCCGCCGAAAGAATGGCAGCCGCTTCTTCGGGAGTGGCGCTCCTCACGGCGCGTTCTTCCTTGGCGCCCGCGGCCGCAGCATGAATCTGCCCGAAACCTCCGAAGAGCACGTTGGTGAAGGAGCGGTTCATGGCCTTGCACATGATCACGGAGAGGATCAGTCCCGAAGCGCCGTCCAGCGCGCCGGCCACCACCAGAACTTTGCTGTTGAGCACGAAACCCAGGAGCGCGGCGGAAAAGCCGGCGTAAGAATTCAAGAGGGACATCACCGTGGGCATGTCCGCGCCGCCGATGGGCGTCACCAGCATCACCCCGAAAATCAGCGCGACCCCGATCATCACCGGAAACAAGTGCGTGTATTCCGGATGAACCACCAGCGTCACCATCAGCAGGATCGCCGCGGTCAAGACGGAAATGCTCAGGAAATTTTGCCCCTTGTACGTGATCGGCCGCTGCGGCAGCACTTCTTGCAGCTTACCAGCCGCAATCAGGCTGCCCGTGAAGGTCAGAGAGCCGATGATCACTTCTAGGCTGATCTCCGCCATCTCAAACTTCGGAACGTTAGGAGCGGCAACGTAATATTCCGCGACGCCGATCAGCGCGGCAGACAATGCGCCGAACGCATGGCTCAGCGCGGTCCGCTGCGGCACGGCGGTCATTTTCACCATGCCGAGCGGTACACCGATGCCCGCGCCGACGATCAGCGCAATCAGAATCCAGCGGTACTGGCTGACCTGGGGGTCGAACAGCGTCGCCACCACGGCAACGCCCGAGGCGATCTCGCCGATCAGCACTCCGCGCATCGCGGAGACCGGCGAACTCAGCCACTTCAGCGCGAGGATGAACCCGACGGCCGCCAGCATGTATGTGAAATCGATTAATTCCTGGGGCGAAATCGCGGTCATGATTTCTTCGCCTTGCCGGTCTTGAACATATGCAGCATGCGATCGGTGATCACGAATCCGCCGACCATGTTGCTGAACGAAGCCACCACGGCCACCAGGCCCAGAATCGTGGACAAACGGCTCTCATGCCGGCCGGCGATGATGATGGCCGCGACCACCACGATGGCATCCAGCGCATTGGTCAGCGACATCAGCGGCGTGTGCAACAGCGGCGAAACGCGCTTGATGACCTCATATCCCAGAAAGGCCGCCAGGATGAATACAAACAAGCTTGAAATGAAATCCGTGGGCATGCGCTCCTCCTTAAGACTTGGCCGGCAATGCGGGCAACGCGAAAAATTCCCGAACGCGCGGATTTACAACTTCTCCGCCCATCGTCAGCAGCGTGCTCTTGATGATGTCATCGTCCAGATTGAGCTGCAGTTTTCCGTCCTTGACCAGCAAATTCAGGAACGCCGCGATGTTGCGCGCATACATCTGGCTGGCATGATGCGGCACCGTGGAAGCAAAATTGAAATAGCCGATGATGGTGACTCCGTGCGCGACGATTTTCTCCCCGGCCTTGGACAACTCGCAGTTCCCGCCGCGCTCAGCCGCCAGATCGACAATCACCGAACCCGGCGCCATTCCCTTAACCATCTCCGCGGTGACCAGCACTGGGGATTTCTTTCCGGGAACGACCGCCGCAGTGATCACCACATCGCTTTCGGCAATGACCTTGGCCAGCAGCTCGCGCTGCTTCTTGTAAAATTCCTCGTCCTGCGCCTTCGCATATCCGCTGGCGTCCTGGGCATCCTTGGCTTCAATCGGCAACTCCACAAATCGCCCGCCGAGGCTTTGCACCTGCTCCTTGGCCGCTGGCCGCAAATCGTACGCGGAAACCACTGCGCCGAGCCGCCGTGCCGTGGCAATGGCCTGCAGCCCGGCGACGCCCGCGCCGATCACCAGCACACGCGCCGGGGTAATGGTGCCGGCCGCGGTGGTGAGCATCGGGAAAATTTTCGGCAGCGTGTCTGATGCGATCAGCACCGCCTTGTAACCGCAGATAGTGCCCATCGACGAGAGCGCATCCATGCTCTGCGCGCGTGTGGTTCGCGGCATCAGCTCCACGGAGAAGGAAGTCACGCCCGCCGCGGCGATCTCCTGAATCGTTTCCAGCGAGCCCATGGGCCGCAGAAAACCGATCAAAACCTGGTTGCGATGAAACAGCGGCAGGTCAGCGCGCCCGGTCTGGTCGTTCGACCCGTAGGACAGCATCTGCGTGATGATGTCCGCGGAGGCAAACACTTCCGCGCGATCGGCGATAATCTTCGCGCCCCGGGCGGCGTACTCGGCATCCGGAAAACCTGCGGCGACTCCCGCGCCGGATTCGACGATGACCTCGATTCCGGACTTGGCCAGATTGGGAAGGACGATCGGAACGAGCGCGACCCGCCGTTCCCCCGGATAGGTTTCTCGCGGCACTCCAACAATCATGAAACTTCCTCCGTCCGGTTCAACAGCCCTCGGACACGCCGGGCACGAGAGATACGAGACAACTTTCCCAACTTGCCCAAGCCAAAGTCGAGTTTTCCATGAGAGGGCTACGCCAGGAATTCAATGGCTTCAATCGAGCGGCCGCCGTGGGTCCCAAGCTTGCTGCACTGGGCGCTGCCGCGAGGCAACCTCTCGATCTATTTTCTGCAGAACCACGCACCAAAGAATAGATTTTACATGCCTGTCTGCGAATGTCCAATCGAAGATGCCAGGCCTGTGGTGGGTTGGTTCACAGCCAACCGGAAGACGGAAGCCGATTCAGCTCGATCTGCGCTGCCCGATGCCCAGCAATCAAAAACAGAATTCCAACGGTCTGCGGCTTTTCCGGTACAATTCAAAATTCAGCTCGGGAAAGCAGGTGGGGCCAGTGATCAACGCCTACATGCAGGAAGCCATTCGCCGGGCCGTGGAAAATGTCCGCTCGGGCCGCGGCGGCCCGTTCGCGGCGATCGTGGTGAAAGACGGCCACGTGGTCGCCGCCGGCACGAACCTGGTCACCCTCACCAATGATCCGACGGCCCACGCGGAAGTGACCGCCATCCGCGAAGCTTGCAGCGCGCTGGGCACGTTCCAGCTGACCGGCTGCGAGATCTATACCAGTTGCGAACCCTGTCCGATGTGCCTCGGTGCGATTTACTGGGCGCGGCCGGATCGCGTCTATTTTGCGGCCACCGCCAGCGACGCCGCCGAAGCCGGGTTCGACGATTCGTTCATCTACGACGAATTGAAGCGCGCCCACGCCGAGCGTAAGATTCCCTTCGAGCCGATGATGCGGGAAGAAGGGCTCGAACCTTTTCGCGAGTGGGCGCAAAAAGGCGACCGCATCCGGTACTGAACGCAAAACTCGGCCCGCCGGCATCTCGTTATCCTGCAAAGGTTCAAAGGCGCATGGAAGAAAAATTCTTTGGGCATTCGGTGATCCGCAAGGAAGGCCGGGAAAAAGTGACGGGCCGCGCGCGTTACGTCGACGACCTCACCTTTCCCGGGATGCTGCATGGCGTAACGGTGCGCAGCAGCGTTCCGCGCGGGCGTATCCGCGGCATTCGCTTCGGCGAAACGATTCCCTGGCACGAGTTCACCGTGGTTACCGCCGCCGATATTCCCGGCCAAAACGAAATCGCGCTGATCGAGCACGACCAGCCCTGCCTCGCTGCCGAATCGATTAATCATCCCGAAGAAGCGATCGTGCTGCTGGCGCATCCGGACCGCTACTTGCTGGAAGAGGCGCGCCGCGCCGTGCAGATCGACGTCGAACCGCTGCCGGCGGTTTTTTCCATCGAAGATTCCCTCGCCAAACGCGCCGTAATTTTTGGAGAGGACAACGTTTTCAAGTCGTACCACATGGAAAAAGGCGACGTCGATGCCGCCTGGGCGCAGGCGGACGTGATCGTCGAAGGCGAGTACCGCACCGGCGCGCAGGAACAGCTGTACATCGAAACTCAGGGCATGATTTCCGTCGCCAATCCCGCCGAAGGAGTCACGGTGTGGGGATCTCTTCAGTGCCCTTACTACGTGCATAAGGCGCTCATGCCGCTCTTCGGTCTGCCCGCGGATAAAATTCGCGTGATTCAGGCGGAGACCGGCGGCGGATTCGGCGGCAAGGAAGAATATCCCTCCATGATTGCGGCACACGCCGCGCTGCTGGCCTGGAAATCCGGCAAGCCGGTGAAAATTATTTATGACCGCGCCGAGGACATGGTGGCCACCACCAAGCGCCATCCATCGCGCACGCGGCATCGCACCGGGGTGACGCGCGACGGCAAACTGGTGGCCATGGACATCGATTTCGTTATCGATGGTGGCGCCTACGCCACGCTTTCGTCCGTGGTGCTTTCGCGCGGAACGATTCACGCCGCCGGGCCGTATTCCTGCCCCAATGTGCGCGTTCATTCGCAAGCCGTGGCCACCAACGCCCCGCCACACGGCGCCTTTCGCGGCTTTGGCGCGCCGCAGTCGATTTTCGCGTTGGAGCGCCATATGGACCAGGTGGCTCGCACGCTCAACCTCACGCCGGAAGAATTTCGCCGGCGCAATTTCATTCGCCAGGGCCAGACCACCGCTACCGGACAGCTTATCCATGAGAACGTGAATTTCGACGCGCTGCTCGATCGCGCCTTTCGCGAGAGCGATTACCACGCCAAGCGCGAAAGGTTCGCTCGCGAAAATCCGGGCGCAACGATCAAGCGTGGCATCGGCTTCGCCTCGTTCATGCACGGCGCTGGGTTTACTGGATCTGGAGAAGTATATTTGGCGTCCGTGGTCGACGTCGAAGCGACGCGCGAAGGAAATGTTCGCGTCCTCGCCGCCAGCACCGAGATCGGGCAGGGTACGAATACCGTCTTTTCGCAGATCGCCGCGGACGCGTTGGGCATCAGCTACGATCGCATCGAAATTGCTCAACCGGACACCGGTGCGGTGCCCAACAGCGGGCCGACAGTGGCCTCGCGAACTTCGATGGTGGTCGGCAATTTGGTTCAGACCGCGGCGCTGGCGATCAAAAAAACATTGCTGGACAGTGGTTTGCTGTGCGACGCCTGCACGGAAGACGAATTCGTGCGCGCCTGCCGGAAATACATTGAGACGCGCGGGCCGCTGCGTTCGCGCGCGCAGTACGAAGCGCCGCCGGGATTATTCTGGGACGACAAGAAATACAGCGGCGACGCCTACGGAACGTATGCCTGGGCCGTGTACGTGGCGGAAGTTGCGGTAGACACGGTCACGTTTGAGGCGCGGGTCACCGATTTTGTCGCCGTGCAGGAAATCGGCAAGGTGATTCATCCGGTGCTCGCCGCAGGGCAGATTGAAGGCGGCGTGGCCCAGGCCATCGGCATGGCGCTATATGAAAATGTCGTGTGGCGCGATGGCCGCATGGCCAATGGGCAGATGACCAACTACATCATGCCCACCGCAGCTGACATTCCTCCCATCCGCGTATTTTTTGAGGAGCATCCGTATCTCTTTGGTCCGCACGGCGCCAAGGGAATCGGCGAATTGCCGATGGACGGTCCGCAGCCCGCGATCATCAACGCCATCGAAAACGCGACCGGAATTTGCGTGCGCCAAATACCCGCGACGCCGGAAGTCTTGATGGAAGCCATGGCCCAAAAGGCGGCTGCGCTTGTCTGAACTCGTCAGCCGCATCCACATCCAGTGCCGGGTCAACGGCGAGCCGCGCCACGCGGAAACGTTTCCCATGGCGCGCCTGCTGGACGTGTTGCGCGAGGAATTGCGCCTGACCGGCACAAAAGAAGGCTGCGGCGAAGGCGAATGCGGCGCGTGCTCGATTCTGCTGAACGGCGCGATCGTCAACAGCTGCCTGATCCCCGCCATCGAAGCGGACGGGGCTGACATTCGCACGATCGAAGGCATCGCTTCCGGCGATCAGCTAAACGCGGTGCAAAAAGCGTTTCTCGAGTGTGGCGGCGCGCAATGCGGCATTTGCACGCCGGGCATGGTGATCGCCGCGACCGCGCTCCTCGAACGCCATCCGCACCCCAACGACGCTGAAATCCGCGAAGGCCTGGCCGGAAACCTGTGCCGTTGCACCGGCTATCAGAAAATATTTGCCGCCGTGGTGCGCGCCTGCGAATTATCGACTGAGAAAAAGCCGGTGAGCCGATGAGGGCCTACGTTCCCGCTTACGATCTGCGCGCGCCCTCCAGTCTTTCGGAAGTGCTGGCGCTCTTGGCTCGCGAGCCCGGAACGTGGCAACTGATGGCCGGCGGCACGGACCTAATGGTACTGCTCGAGGCTGGAAAACTTTCGCACAAGCGCTTTCTCAGTGTCGCGAAGCTCGACGATTTGCGGGGAATCGAAGCAGCCCGCGAATTTGTGATCGTGGGAGCGATGACCACGTACACCGAAATCCAGAATCATCCCATCCTGCAATCGGAATTTCCGCTGCTGTGTTCCGCGGCGCGAGAGACCGGCAGCATCGCCACGCAGAATCGCGGAACGCTGGGCGGCAACATCGTGAATGCGTCCCCCGCGGCCGATTCCCCGCCCGCTCTTCTCGTCTACGATGCGGAAGTGGAGCTGGTCTCCGAGCGCGGCGCCCGATGGGTGCCGTATCACGGATTCCACACCGGCTACAAGAAAATGCAAATGGCTGCGGATGAACTGCTGCGGGCTATTCGGCTGCCGCGCCGGGCGAAAAAATGGCTGCAGTTCTACCGGAAGGTTGGCACCCGGAGGGCGCAGGCGATTTCCAAAGTGTGTATCGCCGGCGCGGCACTCGTGGAAAACGGTGCGATCAGCGATATACGGATCGCGCTCGGAAGCGTCGCGCCGGTGGTGATGCGCGCGGTAAAAACGGAAACGTCGCTGCGGGGCGTGAGCATTACGCCCACGGTCATCGAGGCGGCGCGCGGAACCCTGGCGCAGGAAATCGCTCCGATCGACGACATTCGTTCCACGGCGCGCTACCGGCTGCGCGTTGCGCAGAATCTGCTTCAGGAATTTTTGTCGCAGCTCACGAAATGAAGACCATCCACGCGATCCGCAGCAAGCGCGTCGTCACGCCGGAAGGTGTCCGGCCCGCGATCGTTCATCTCCGTAACGGCCTGATTAGCGCAATTCACGGCTATAACGATATTTCCTTCGGAAGAAATATCTATGACGCCGGAGATTCTGTCGTCATGCCCGGCCTGGTCGACACGCACGTTCACATCAATGAACCGGGACGCACAGATTGGGAAGGTTTTTACACGGCCACGCGGGCCGCGGCCGCCGGCGGAGTGACCACGCTGATCGATATGCCGCTCAACAGCATTCCCGCGACGACGTCTGTCGCGGCGCTGGAAACCAAGCGCACGGCCGCGCGAAAAAAATGCTGGGTAAACGTGGGCTTCTGGGGCGGTGTGGTGCCGGGAAATGCCAGGGAGCTGCGGGCACTTCATCGCGCAGGCGTATTCGGGTTCAAGTGTTTTCTGGTGCCCTCCGGCGTGACGGAGTTCGTGAACGTCACCGAAGAAGACCTCCGCGCTGCATTGCCAAAACTCGCGGCACTGGATTCCGCGCTGCTCGTCCATGCGGAACTCCCCGGTAAAATCGAGGAAGCGGCGGCCAAATTGGAGAAGGCCGACCCGAGAAAATACAAGACCTGGCTGCAGTCCCGTCCGCCGGGTGCCGAGACGACCGCAATCGAAATGATGGTGCGCCTCTTGCGCGAATTCAAAGCTCGCGTCCACATCGTCCATGTTTCCTCCGAGCTGTCCGTTCCGATTATCCGGCGAGCCAAAAAAGAAGGCCTGCAGGTCACTGCAGAAACGTGTCCCCACTATTTGTTTTTTGACTCCAGTTCCATCCCGGACGGACAAACCCAATTCAAGTGCGCACCTCCTATCCGGGATTCGCAAAATCGCAAGCGGCTTTGGACCGCCCTCGAAAAGAAGACAATCGATTTCGTCGTGACGGATCATTCGCCGTCGCCGCCAGCGATGAAGTGCCTGCAGACAGGGGATTTTTTCAAGGCCTGGGGCGGTATCAGTTCCCTGCAACTTTCGCTGCCGGTGATGTGGACAAAATTGAGCGGACGAAATTACTCGTTGAATCATTTAGCGCGCTGGATGTCCAGCGGCCCGGCGCGACTGATTGGGCTTGAAGACCACAAGGGCTCGATAGCCGCCGGCTACGATGCTGACGTCGTCGTCTGGAATCCGGAAAAGCGCTTCATCGTTCACCCCAGGATGCTGCAGCACCGCCACAAGCTCACTCCATACTTGAACCAGCCATTGCGCGGCGAAGTCGAAGCCACGTTTCTCGGCGGCGAGATGGTTTATGATCGTGGCCGCTTCCTGGGCACGCCGCGAGGCGCGCTCTTGCGGCGAGGCAAACGCTGATGGATTTCACCGAATACATCGATCTGGCCGCCGAACGTTTGGGCGGGCGAGTGCTCGCCGCCAACGACGAATTTTTTGCGCCCAAGGAAAATCTGCTGAAAGCCTCGGCGCCGGTTTGGATTCCGGACAAATACACGGACGACGGCAAATGGATGGACGGGTGGGAAACTCGCCGCCGCCGGACTCCGGGCTACGACTGGTGCATCGTAAAATTGGGTCTTCCCGGCGCGGTGCATGGAGTGGTCGTGGACACCGCGCATTTCAAAGGAAATTTTCCCGACCACTGCGAACTCGAGGCGTGCGCCATCGACGGCGATCCCCCCGTCGCTCAACTCGAAGACTACAAAGACTGGTCTACGCTGCTGCAAAAGTCGCCGCTGTCCGGCGATTCCCGCAATCTATTTCCACTTGCTCCGTCGAATCGAGTCACGCACCTGCGTTTCAAAATCTATCCGGACGGCGGCGTGGCCCGCCTGCGCGTCCACGGAGAGGTGATTCCGGACTGGCCGGCGCTACGCCGCGCGGGCGGCGCCATCGATCTCGCCGGCGTCGAGCATGGCGGCTGGGTGATCGTTTCGAGCGACATGTTTTTCGGATCGCGCAATAATCTGATTCTTCCGGGACCCTCCACCGGAATGCATGACGGCTGGGAAACCCGCCGCCGCCGAGGTCCCGGCCACGATTGGTGCATCGTGCGCCTCGGCGCCACAGGGAAAATTACCGGGGTCGAAGTGGACACCGCATATTTCAAGGGCAATTTTCCGGAAAGCTGCTCGCTGGAAATTTGCAGCGCGCCGCGCGATCTCACCGATCCGGACGCGCTCGGCGCACTCCCGTGGAAAGAAATACTGCCGCGCACAAGATTGCGCGCGGATTCGGTCCACTTCTACGAGAAGGAATTGCTCGGCGGTGAAGAAGCCACGCACGCGCGTTTTCACATTTATCCGGACGGCGGCGTGGCCCGCCTGCGCCTCTTTGGCATTTTAGGCAAGCAGGGCTCCTGACATGACGCTTGCGGAGTTCAACGCGCTGCCGGCGGCCGAGGCGGAAGCCTTGCTGATGGACTGTTGCGGCGCGGCTCGCTGGGCCGCGGGCGTTGCTTCACACCGCCCCTTTGCAACAAGGGAAGCGCTCTACAAATCGGCGGATTCCATATGGTGGAAACTGGAGCGCGCCGACTGGCTCGAAGCCTTCAGCGGTCACCCGCAGATCGGCGAAAAACCCGCGGGTGGTTCCCAGTCCGCGCGCCAGTGGGCTGCCGGCGAACAGTCCGGCGCCCGCGCCGCCAGCAATGACGTCAAGGAGCGACTGGCGCGCGCCAATCGCGCCTATTTTGAAAAATTCGGCTATATCTATATCGTGTGCGCCACGGGAAAATCCGCCGAAGCGATGCTGGCGATCCTCAATCAGCGCTTGCAAAACGATGCGCCCAGCGAAATTTCCATCGCCGCCGAACAGCAGCGCCTGATCACCCGAATTCGCCTGGACAAACTTTTCACTGGTGAAGGGCAAACCTCATGAGCGAAATCACCACGCACGTTCTGGACACTTCCCGCGGCAGTCCCGCTGCCGGTTTCCAGGTGGGACTGCAGTTGAAATCCGGCGACGCCTGGAAAACGCTTGGCTCGGGACGCACCGACGGAAACGGCCGTTGCCGCGGACTGCTCGGCGAAAATCAGTTGGAGGCGGGAACGTACCGCCTGCTTTTCAACGCGGGCGATTACTACCGCGAACTGGGCGTCGAAACTTTCTATTCGGAGATCCCGATCGTTTTTGAGGTGGCTAATCCGGAGACGCATTACCATGTGCCGCTGCTGATCAATCCCTTCGGATACTCGACGTATCGCGGCAGTTGAAGCGGCCGCCACTCGATTCCGTCGTTGCGCCGGGCGGGAACGCCGCGGAAAAATCTACTTCGTTCGATTCTTCAGGATTTTCAGGAAAGACCCGGAATGTAATTCCTCGATGGTCACGCCGGTCATTCGCTCGGCTTCCGCTTCGCTGATCGCCCCGCAATTGATGGCTCGCAGGAAAAAGTTCAGCAACCCCTGCCCGGTTGCGGCATCGTCAAACACGTCGCCGACCAGCGTGGCTTTGGCCGCTTTCTCGACAAAATTCTTGAGCCGCGCGGCCGAGGAATCCAGCCCTTCCAGAAAAAACGCAAACACCGCCGCGTAGCGCGTGGGAAGCTGCGCCGGATGCAAGTCCCATCCCTGGTAGTAGGCGTTCACCAGCGAATGTTGAATGTGCCCGTAATGCAGGCGCCAGGCGCGATGAACGGATTCGCGATTCTCATCCTGCTGGGCGCGCGTAAGCTTCTTCCCTTTTTCCGCGCGGTGCGGCGGCGTGGGCAGCACGTTGGTTGCGCCGTCCGAAAGCCACAGGCCCGTGCCGGCGAACGCCACTTGCATCATATGCTTGGCAAAATCGCACGCCGGATGATCCATCACTTGGTAGGCGGCCGTGATGCTGCAACTCGCGGTGTAGTCATACGTGCCGAAATGCGCTGCGATGCAGCGCCCGGCCGCAGCGTCCAGAAACAGCGGCAGACCGGATTCCCCGCGCGCATTGAGAATGGCCTGCGTCGTTTCGATCATCATTTCAAATCGTAGCGAGCCCTTCTCCAGGCCCAGCTCCGGCTCCATCGCATCGAGCAAATGCGCGAGCGCAGCCATTTGCTCTGGGATCACGACTTTGGGCAGGGTCACCACGAAATTCCGCGGAAGCTTGCCGCGCGTGGCTTCGCACAGGGCGCTAACGAAAAGATCGAGCGTGCGCATACTGCGATCGCGCAGCTCCAGTGAAAATGGCTTCAACCGAATTCCAATAAATGGCGGCAAGGTATTCTCACGGAAACCTTTGGCAACTTCTTCGGCTGCCAGCTTGGCGTGCTGGTCTTCTTCCGCGTCCGGCCGGTTTCCGTAGCCGTCTTCAAAATCGATCCGGAAATCCTCGACCGGCTCACGCCGCAATTTTTCCAGCACACTGCCATAGATGGTCTGGGCCAACCACGCCGGCCGGTTGTCGCGGCGAAGTTTCTCCGGGGACTTCTTGAATTGGCGCTCGGCGGCCGCAGCGTGCCTCTCGGATTTCGCCAACGCAGCCGATCCGGGCAGTCCAATGGCGCGCGCGAAGCTGAATGCATCCGGAGCGAATTCCCCAAGCGTGGCGATGGCCGCATCGCCGAGCTTGCGAGCAATGCCGGCGTGGAACAAATGCGCGCCGCCGTAAACCACATGCACGGGCTGGCGGCGTCCGGTTTCGCCGGGATAGCGGCGCGCGAACGCCGCGGAAGGCGCCTCCAGAATTTGCCGAGCCGATCGGACCGCCGCGTCCGGGAGTGATGTCTTCATATGCCTGATTTTTCCCGATCTGCGCGCACGCGATTTGCAGCATCATAAAATCCGCCAGGCGCGCGCCGCTCATCTTAAACGCCGCGGGGACAACATTCAATTTGGAACGAAGGGCGGGAGGCAAGTCTGAGCGTGTCGCTCGACGTTCTGGAGTTGCACCGGCGCTGTGAATTGGCAACCAATGCCGCAACGCGAGCGAACTGCGGAAACATTCCAAACGCTGTCATTCTGAGCGAAGCGAAGAATCTCTCCTTGCTCCTTAAATCGAAGAGAGGTTCTTGGCTTCGCTCAGAATGACAACATGAAAGCAGTTCCCGGCACGGGCGAATCTTCGCGCCGGAACAGGTTATCGATCGATATAGTAATATATGGTAAATACATTTAAGGGGTGGCTAGAGGCGCGCAGGCGGAATTGTGATGTCAGTCACAAACCGGAGGGTTTCGTGAGGATAGACGAGGGAGAGATTCGCTGTCCGCCACAAATGCCGGCAGCCAGTGACGCCGTGAACCTCTCCCTTCGTCCTAAGCCGGTGAGCTCATGCTCCGCCGCTGCTGAAAACATTCACGGCAGAACACCGGGCGGCCCTGCGTCGGACGGAAAGGAACTGTGGTTTCCTTTCCGCACTGCGAGCAGGTGGTTTTGGTTTCCGCCCGTTGGAAGTTAATGGCACCTGGGCCTGCCGGACCCGGGCTCTGAGATCGCTTGGCTTTGCAGTCCTTGCACCGCTTGGGCTCGTTTTTGAACCCTTTGTCGGCGAAAAACATCTGCTCGCCGGCGGTGAAAACGAACTCCTGACTGCATTCCGCGCACTTCAGGACCTTATCGTGATATTCCATACGCTGCTCCGAGGCTCCACGCTGGTTGGAGAAGCCCACGGCACCTCCGGTAGAAGTCAGATTTTGCTGGGATACGCCGGGGAAGAACGTGGGTCCCAATTCCGACTGCTCCGACGGTGCTTTTGGAAAATCCCGGGTCGACTTGCCCGCCTGGGAGGAGCTTAATCCTGCTCCCGCCGCTGCTTCTTGCGCAGCCGCTTGCGCGACAAGGCCTGCTTCGCGCGCCGCTTTTCACCAGGCTTCATGTAGTAGCTGTGTTTTTTGATTTCCTTGATGATGTCTTCCTGTTGCACTTTGCGCTTGAACCGGCGCAACGCATTTTCCAGAGACTCACCTTCCTGTATGCTGACTTCAGCCACCTAGACTTCACCGTCCTTCCGATGCATGTGGCAATGATTGCTATTAACCATAAGTGCTATGAGAGGTCCACTCGTTTCTGATAGCCTATTGGCACTCACTTCTAGCGGACCCGCCCACCGAAGTCAAGCTTTGTTTTTTTGCCGCCCGCCCCGCCGTTTCGCGGGTTCCGGCACACCCCGGTATGGGAGTTTCCGGCGTACCTGCTAGAATGGCGGAGCGGCACCCGCTGCCCCTGGCCTTTCGGGAGCGGGCAAAGAGATGGCCTGATGTCCCTCATGCGCGATGCGATCGGGGTTCTGCTGGCAGGCGGGCAGGGCGAACGGCTGTGGCCGCTCACGCGCGATCGCGCCAAGCCCGCGGTTCCCTTCGGCGGGGTCTATCGCATCATTGACATCACCCTCTCCAACTGCATCAATAGCGATCTGCGGCGCGTTTTTGTCCTGACGCAGTACAAGGCCCTTTCGCTGAACAGGCACACTCGGCAAGGCTGGTCGCAGTTGCTGGGGCTCGGCGAATTCATCGAAGTCTTGCCGCCGCAGATGCGAGTTTCCACCAACTGGTACCTGGGCACGGCGGACGCGGTGTACCAGAACATTTATTCCATCGGCAGCGAGCACTCGCGCTACGTCATCGTCCTCTCGGGCGATCATATCTACAAGATGAACTACCAGAAGATGCTGCAGCAGCACGTCGATTCGGGCGCGGACGTCACCGTGGCTACTTTCGAAGTGCCCATGCACGAAGCCGCCGGGCGCTTCGGCGTGATCGAAACGGACGCCAACTGGCGCATTGTGGGGTTCGAGGAAAAACCGACAGCACCCAAGCGTTCCCACTTGCATCCGGACATGGTCAACGCCTCCATGGGCGTGTACATCTTTAATACGCAACTGCTCATTCCCGCGCTCCTGGCCGATGCTGAAGATCCGAATTCCAAGCACGACTTTGGCCGCGATATCCTGCCGCGCATTTTCTCCAAGTACCGGGTCTACGCCTACAACTTCGTCGATGAAAATAAAGTGGGCGCGCAATACTGGCGCGACGTCGGAACGATCGAAGCTTACTACGAAGCAAACATGGACCTGGTCTCGGTCTCCCCGATTTTCAATCTGTATGACAAGACCTGGCCGATCCGCACCTGGCAGCACCAGTACCCGCCGGTGAAAACCGTCTTCGCCGATCCCAACCGCATGGGCGTTTGCCTCGATTCCATGGTGGGCGGAGGCTCGATCATTTCCGGCGGCCGCGTGAACCGCTCCGTGCTGGGCTACGACGTCCGCACAAACAGCTACTCGGACGTGGAGAACTCGATCCTGTTCAATCACGTCAACGTCGGGCGGCACGCCCGCGTGCGCAACGCCATCATCGACCGCCACGTGACCATTCCCGAGCGCGCCGAAATCGGCTACGACCTGGAAGCCGACCGCCAGCGCTACCACGTCACTGAAGCCGGCATCGTAGTGGTCGTTCGCGAAGAATCCATGATCGAAGAACCGGAATAAGCGAGGCAGAAGAGCCTCAACCATCGAATCGGGAACGACAGGATTTTTTCCGCAGGTGACGATTGCCGGTAACTCCAAACGCACAATTATTAACTTTCTTAGATCTCATCCGTGTTCATCCGTGTGCATCTGTGGTTCCATGATCCTTGCTCATTTCCCGAGGAGGCAGCATGTCGACGAAAATCGCGCGAGTGCAGGGCCGGCAAATCATCGATTCGCGCGGCAATCCCACCGTGGAAGCGGATGTGGTTCTCGAAGGCGGCGCGCTCGGCCGCGCGGCGGTGCCCTCCGGCGCATCCACCGGTGAGCACGAAGCCATCGAATTGCGCGACGGCGATAAATCGAAATACCTGGGCAAGGGCGTATTGAAAGCCGTAGCCAACGTGAACGGCGAAATCGCCCGCGCCGTTACCGGCCTGGATGCCTCCGACCAGCGCGCGCTCGATCGCCGCATGATTGAGACCGACGGCTCGCCAAACAAAGGAAACCTCGGCGCCAATGCTATCCTCGCCGTCTCAATGGCCGCCGCGCGCGCCGCGGCTGTAGCAGCCCGCAAGCCGCTGTACAAATACCTAGCGCAATATTCCAGCGATCCCTCTGGCAGCACACTTCCCGTGCCGATGATGAACATTTTGAACGGCGGCGCGCACGCCGATAATTCCGTGGACCTGCAGGAATTCATGGCCATGCCCGTCGGCGCAAAAACATTCGACGAAGCCTTGCGTATGGGCGTGGAGGTATTCCATCGCCTGAAGTCCGTGCTTCACAAGCGCGGCTATTCCACGGCCGTCGGCGACGAAGGCGGTTTCGCGCCCAATCTGAAATCGAACAACGAAGCCATCGAAGTCGTGCTTGAAGCCATCACCTCCGCCGGCTACAAACCCGGAGAGCAGGTGGCCATCGCGCTCGATCCCGCATCCAGCGAGTTTTACGACAAAGCCAGCGGCAAGTACGTTTTCAAGAAGTCCGACAAGTCCGCGCGGACTTCGGAGCAAATGACCAGCTTCTGGGCCGATTGGGTGCGCCAGTTCCCTATCGTGTCAATCGAAGACGGACTGGCCGAAGACGACTGGGCCGGGTGGAAACATCTCACTGCGGAACTCGGCGGCAAGACGCAACTGGTCGGCGACGATTTGTTCGTGACCAACACGGAGCGACTGCAGCGCGGCATTTCCGAAAAAATTGCCAACGCCATCCTCATCAAGCTCAACCAGATCGGCACGGTCACCGAAACGATCGAAGCCATCGAAATGGCGCGCAAAGCGGGCTACGCCTCCATCGTCTCGCACCGCTCCGGAGAAACAGAGGACACCTTCATCGCCGACCTGGTGGTGGCCATGGGCACCGGCCAGATCAAGACGGGCTCAGCCTCGCGCACCGATCGCGTCGCCAAATACAATCAGTTGCTGCGCATTGAAGAAGAACTGGGTGCCGCGGCGAGATTTCCGGGCAAAGCCGCCCTAGCCAGGAAATAGCGACTGGCAATGTAGTTTCAGTTGCAAGATCCGACTGCAATGGGGATGTGCGCCACAATGCCAAAACGACCCAAACCGATTGTCCTGACCGTGCTCGATGGCTGGGGCTACCGCGCCGAGACCAATGGAAACGCCATCGCCCTGGCGCGCAAACCGAATTACGACCGCCTGCTGAAGGATTTCCCCAACACGCTAATCCAGACTTCCGGACCCTACGTGGGCCTGCCCGAAGGGCAGATGGGCAACAGCGAAGTGGGCCACATGAACATGGGCGCCGGCCGCATCATCCACATGGACATCACGCGCATCGATCTGATGATCGCCAATGGCGAATTTTTTAAGCAGCCGCTGCTTCTGGAAGCCATGGAACGGGGCCGCGCCCGCAACCTGCACCTGCTGGGCCTGCTGAGCGATGGCGGCGTGCACTCCCACATGCAGCATCTGTTTGCGCTGCTGCGCATGGCTCGCGAGCAGCACGTCGAACGCGTGTTCATCCACTGCTTCATGGATGGCCGCGACACCCATCCGCACAGCGGCGTCGAATACATCCAGCAACTGCAGCAGAAAATCCGCGAGATCGGCGTCGGCCGCATCGCCTCACTTACCGGCCGCTATTTCGCCATGGACCGTGACAACCGCTGGGAACGCGTCGAGCGCGCCTACCGCGCCGTCGTCCACGGCGATTCGCCCATCAAGGCGGCCGATCCAGTAGAAGCCATTCGCCGAAGTTACGAGCGCGGCACTACCGATGAATTCGTCGAGCCCATCGTGATCACCGCCGGCGATTCGCCGTCCGCACCGCCGGCCGGACCGATCCGCGACGACGACGCCGTAATTTTCTTCAACTTCCGCGCCGACCGCGCCCGCCAGATGACCCGCGCGATCGCCGAACCGGGCTTCAACGAATTTTCCGACCCCAAGCGCCCTTCCAATCTTTTCTACGTGGCCATGACGCAGTACGACAAAGCCTGGCCGTGGCTGCGCTACGTAATCGCGCCGGAAAAAATCGCCCACATCCTGGCGCAGGTCTTTGCGGAGCAGAATCTGAAAAATCTGCGCTGCGCGGAAACAGAAAAATACGCGCACGTCACCTATTTTTTTAACGGCGGCATCGAGAAGCCCTTCGGCGGCGAAGAGCGCATCCTGGTTCCCTCACCCAAAGTGCCTACGTACGATTTGAAGCCAGAGATGAGCGCGGCAGGCATCGCCGACACGGTGGTCAAGGCCGTCGAAAAAGGCGACTTCGACGCCGTGGTAATGAATTTTGCCAATGCCGACATGGTAGGCCACACGGGAGTCCTGGAAGCCGCCATCAAGGCCGTGGAAGCAGTCGACGAAGCGCTCGGCCGCATCCGCCAGGTGCTGCAGCCCCGCGGCGGCGCCTGGATCGTAACCGCCGATCACGGCAACGCCGAGACCATGATCGATCCCGCCACTGGAGGCCCACACACATACCACACCACCAATCCAGTCCCGCTGATTCTGGCCACCGAGGACAGCGTCGGCCCGCTCCGCCCGGGCGGATCGCTGCGCGATGTCGCCCCCACGCTGCTAGGCGTTCTGGGCCTGCCCGTGCCATCAGAAATGACCGGCCATGATCTGCGCATGAAAAGTCAGAAATGAAAACCGCGCCCATGATCTGAGATTCAGATTTGAGATTTGAGATTTGAGATTTGAGATTTGAGATTTCAAATTTGAAATTCAGATTTCGAAGTGAATTGACCGCACGAGCTTTCCCCTTCGCACACGGCGAACGAAGCTTCGGAAAACCTCAAAACGCTGTCATTCTGAGCGAAGCGAAGAATCTCTCTTCGATTGAAGCAACGGAGAGATTCTTCCCGTCGCTCAGAATGACAAAACGAATCATTAAAACAAGGCATCAAAACAAGGCATTTTCCCGCAGGCTGTCTGGCACCTGGCCGTACATCTGAAATCAACCCATCTCATAAAATAGTCTTTGTGGGTCGCGGCTTCAGCCGCGACATTCAGAGCCCGGCAAACAAGGGCTTTAGCCCCTGAAGCGCTATTTCGTCCTGGGCCTGACCATTTATGAGATGGTTTCATCTCAAATCTGAGATTTGAAATCTCCGGCCGCCGATCCCACCATCACCTTCACGTCTCCGCCATTCAGAATTCTTTCAAAGATCGCGGGAATCTCAAACACCGCCCGGTTTTCCATGGCCTCAGTGTGCGCGCGATATTGCCACAGCGCTCCGGGGATCAACAATTGTTCCACCGCAGCGGCCACCTGGCGGTGGCTCTTCACCACGATGCCCACCTGCTTTTCGCGCACCCATTGCGCGTTGTAGCGCTCCTGCGGAAGCGTCCAGGCATTGCAATCGATGATCACCGGCAAGTGCTTGCAAAGCGCTTCGCTGATGCTGCCCGGTCCCGGCTTGCCGATAAAAAAATCCGATAGCGCCATAAAATAGGGAATCTGCGTGGTAAAACCCTCCACGTGGATCCGAATCCGCGTCGGTTCGCGCCGCAACGCCTCCGCCAGTTTTTCATTCCGTCCGCAGATCATGATCAGCTGCACCGGCAGCGACGACCGGTTGATCTGCCGCAAGATGTCCAGCATCTTCGAAGTGCCATAGCCGCCGAACAGCACAATCCCGGTTGGAATGTTGGGATCCAGGCCCAGCTTTTTTCTCTCGGCGACTGGGTCTGCCGGTCCAAGCTCATAAAACCGCGGGTGCAGAATCATTCCGGAGGTTCGAATGACAGTGTCTCCGGAATGCCCCAGTTCGCGAGCCTGCTCGACGGCATGCTCGGTCCCGCAAATGATGTATTGGGATTCTTTCTCAATCCAAAAATGCTTGGGATAGTCCGCGAGATCGGTCAGCACCGTGACAAATGGCCGCCCCGGAAACGCTTTTGCATAACTCTCCCGCAGCGCGCGGTTGAAGTGCGGCACCAGCGACACCACCATATCCGCGGGATGCTCCCGCCAATACTCTTCCAGCACGCGCACCGAGGGCCCATGGTAACTCCACACCACGAACTGCAACACCCGCATCAACTGCGGGCTGCCCAGCGTCCACCCGTTGCGCAGCATCTTGTTGTACATGTCCTGGATGCGAATTCCGGTGAGTTTGCGGAGGATATCCAGCGGGTCGAGAACTTCCTGAAGGTTCACCAGGGACACGTCCAGCGGCAGACCCTGGCGTTCGATCTGCACCTGCACAGCCGTGGCGGCATTGCGATGGCCCCCTCCGGCGTCGAAGAAAACAAGATGGATGCGGCGTCTGCGGTCCTGCGGGCCGGACATTCCGTCTGCCATCTACTATTGCACCTCCGTGTTCGTTAACCTATTTGTGTTCAAGTAGTAACAGACAATTCTTACAATCTGTTCAACGCCGCGTAACAAGTCAGAAAAGTTTTTTTCCTACACTTTTCCACAATGCGATGCGATCTGCATGTCCACTCGCTTCACTCAGGCACCCTGCCTGTAGCCGTCCTGCGCCATTTTTTTCTGGAAAGCTACAGTGCTCCGACGGACGTCTTCTCCACGCTGCGGGAACGCGGCATGGACCTGGTCACGCTGACCGATCATGACTCGATCGACGGCGCGGAAGCGTTGCGCCATCACCCGGAATTTTTCATGAGCGAGGAAGTAACCTGCACGATGCCCAGCGGCACCGAGGCGCATGTCGGCGTCTATGACATCACGGAACGCCAGCACGTGGAAATTAACCGCCGCCGAAAGGAACTGATCCGCCTGCTGGCGTACCTTTCCGAGCAGCGCCTGTTCTTCACCGTAAATCACGTCTTTTCTTCCCTGACCGGACGCCGCAACGCGGAAGACTACGAGTGGTTTTCGGGCTACTTCCCCGCAGTCGAAGCGCGCAACGGCCAGATGCTGGCTTCCGCCAACCAGCACGCCGCCGAGTTCGCCTGGAAGCGCTGCAAGACGCAGGTGGCCGGCAGCGACGCGCATGCGCTGGCATCGGTCGGCACCACGTACACGGAAGTTCCCGGCGCCCGCAACAAGGAAGAGTTTTTCGCCGGACTGCGCGCGGGAAACGGCCGGCTGTGTGGCGAGTGCGGCGGCTACTGGAAGCTGACCCGCGACATTCTGCTGCTGTGCCGCGACATGATGCGCAAGGATCCCTGGACCGTGCTGCTCTCTCCGCTCGTGCCGCTCGTCCCGGCGGGAGTCGCAGTCGACTACTTTGTCGATCTCAGCTTTATTCGGCGCTGGGGCAATGCGATCAACGGCCCCCGGCCAGCGCCGAAGGATGTTTTGGGCGCTCTGCCGGTGCGCCAGAAGCAGATGGCATAGCAAGTGGCACAGGCTTCAGCCTGTGGGGGTTAGTCCTTGCGACCACAAAACCCCACAGCCTGAACAGGCTACGGAAAAAGTCCAGTCTTGTCATTCTGAGTGAAGCGAAGAATCTCTCTTCGATCTAAGTGCAAGCAAAGAACCACGGAGGGATTCTTCGCTTCGCTCAGAATGGCAACTTCGGAAGTGAGGTGCAGTCATGACCGCTCCAAGAATGGTCTGGCAATTCATTCTCGCTAGCGATCATCAAGTCATGAGGAAAGTCCATCGCTGGCGCGCTCCGCGATGGTTGCGTTACTGGATGATAGCTTCTACCCGGTTGGGAGATGGGTGGGTCTGGTATAGCGTAGGAATCGCGTTACTGCTGTTCGGGGGTGACATGCGTTTCGTCGCCTTTGGCGCCGCTGCTTCTGCCGAAGCCGCCACAGTGGTCCTGTTCCACTTCATCAAGAAAGCCAGCAAGCGGAAGCGCCCGTGCCAACTCGAATCGCACTGCTGGTCGAAGATACTTCCGCCCGACCAGTTTTCGTTTCCGTCCGGCCATGCCATGAGCGCCTTCGCCATCGCGGTCCCGTTGTGCATCCTGTATCCGCAGCTCGAAGCCGCGCTTCTAGCTCTGTCGGTAAGCATCGCGGTGTCCCGCGTGATCCTGGGAATGCATTTCGTCAGTGACGTGGTGGTCGGTTCGCTGATGGGTGCGGGTTTGGGCTACGGGGCGTACTTGCTGGTGCGCTAGGCGGTTCTGTAACAACAGGTTGCCTGTGCGCCTCTTGCAATCGCCCTGAGGCCGGTCACTTCGCAGTTGCAGCCCACAAAACCGCACAGCCAAAGTGGCTGTGCTACGCGACGCGTTCGAATATTCCCGCCGCGCCCATTCCCCCGCCAATGCACATGGTGACCATCCCGTAGCGCGCATTGCGCCGCTCGAGTTCCCGCAGAATCGATGCAGTGAGCTTAGCCCCCGTGCAGCCCAGCGGGTGCCCCAGGGCGATAGCGCCGCCATTCGGATTTACCCGAGCCGCATCTAGCCCCGCCTGTTGAATCACCGACAGCGATTGCACGGCAAACGCTTCATTCAGTTCGATCACGTCCATCTGGTCGAGCTTCAGCCCGGTCATTTTCAGCACCTTGGGAATGGCGTATGCCGGCCCGATGCCCATGATTTCCGCCGGCACGCCGGCGGTGGCAAAGCCCAGGAACCGCGCCAGCGGCTTCGCGCCCAGGGTGGCGGCGCGTTCAGCGCTCATCACAATCGTCGCGGCGGCGCCGTCGCTGGTCTGCGAACTGTTTCCCGCGGTGGTTGTGCCACGCGCATGGAATGCGGGCTTCAGGCGGGCCAGCGCCTCCATGCTGGTGTCCGCGCGCGGCCCTTCGTCGATCTCGAATTTCGTCGTGGTCGTGGTGGCCTTGGCGGCCCGCCCATTCACTGCATTGGCGACCACCGTGGACTGCACTTCGACCGGCACGATCTCGTCCTTGAACTTCCCGGCGGCGATCGCGGCAATCGCTTTCCGGTGGCTGCCGAGCGAAAATTCATCAGCCATTTCGCGCGTGATGCCATATTTCTTGGCCACATTTTCGGCGGTAAGGCCCATGCTGAGATACGCGTCCGGGTAGTGGTCCATCAGCCAGGGATTCGGCGAGATCTTGTTGCCGCCCATCGGGATCATGCTCATGGACTCGGTGCCGCCCGCGAGGATCACGTCGGCGTGGCCGACCATGATGCGCTCCGCGGCCATGGCAATCGACTGCAACCCCGAGGAACAGAACCGGTTGATCGTAATCGCCGGGACCTCCGCCGGCAGTCCGGCCCGCTGGCTGGCGATGCGCGCGACGTTCATTCCCGCTTCGCCCTCAGGCATGGCGCACCCCAGGATAACGTCTTCAATGTCAGCGGGATTGAGGCCCGGGACGCGGCGAATGGCCTCCTGCATGGCGATCGCGGCAAGATCGTCCGGCCGCGTCGCCCGCAGGCTTCCCTTAAACGCCTTCCCCACCGGCGTGCGGACGGAACTGACGATGACAGCATCTCTCATGGCATGGCTCGATTCTATCGGCCTGTAAACGACCAGTAATTGGTGATTGGTAACGCGCGCATCGCGCTTCAGCCCTTTAGATGCAGCGGAAGGCCAAAACGCAGCATAGCCCGAACCAGGCCAAAGTAACACAAGGCTGGCGTCGCCGGAGAAATCGCAACTGCGAATGTGCCCACGGAGCGCCGGATTCTTCCGCCAAATTCCGTGTCCCTGCCACGCGCGCCGCTCAGCTGGGCCCTGGCTGCACCTCAACGACAATACCTTTCCCGACATCCCTCGCAACGATGAAATCGTTGTCTCGCGGCTTCCCGGCGAAAATAAAATGCGGAGGAAGCTTTGACGCTGCGACGATTGCTCGGGATTTGCCTGGTGCTGGGAATCGCCATTCTCGGATGGCTCAACTGGCGCGACGTCGCCGAGCGCCGGGAGTTGCGTGAAAATTCGCGCGCTATCGTCAACAAGCAACCCGTGAATTTCGCGCGGCGCACCTTCGATCCCGCCAATCCGCCTTCCGACATGCCGCCGCTGAACGCCGGAGAGAACGCGCGCTGCGATTCCGATTTCGGCTCCAGCGTCCACGTGAACGGGCAATCGCGCCGCACCGACGCCACGCATGCCACGGTCACCATCACCCAGATCCGCGTGGATCTGCAGCTGCACATCATCATTTGGGCGCCGCCGGACGCCACGCAGCACATGCTTGACCATGAAGACGGCCATCGCCAAATTTCCGAGTACTATTACAAGAACGCCGACAGAATCATCGAGCGAATCGCCGCCAATTACATCGGCCGCCCAGTCAGCATTTCCGGCGACGATCTAAACGCTGAGTACACCAAAGCACTGCAAACGGTAGCCGGTGAGATCACCGCGGAATATCACAAGCAAATCGATCCGGAACCCACGCAAGAACTCTACGACACCATCACCGATCACAGCCGCAACGGCACGCTGGCCAACGACGCCGTCGCCCACGCCCTCAAGAACGCATCAATCGAAGCCAACTGACCGGCTTTAAGTAGGACAGGCTTCAGCCTGTCCGGTTTTAAGTAAAGTCCTTTGGGGCGTTTCGCGGCGAAGGCGTGCGCGGCAATTGTATCTCGTCAGGCAACCTGCGCGGCTGGCCGTTTGCTCTTGGCGCTCAAACGGAATATCGAAATCGCGCTGGCAACGATGGAGATTACGATCAGCGCGATCATCGTGTCTTCCAAAACCCGCGATTGCGCCTGGCGTATGATCCAGCGCCCGTACTCAACAGCGAGTGCGCCCTCAATAGCGAATCGCGCAAACCTGCCGGCGCCCACATAACTGAAAAGCTTTTTCTCCGGATACTTGAATGCTGCCGCAGCTGCCACCACAGGGGTAAACGGAAATGGAGGCGGCATGAGTGAAGCTGCTACCAGGGTCCAGGCCGCGTGCTTCTGCACCCAGCGCTGGACGCTATTCAATCTCCTGCTGGGAGCCACCTTCTGCAACTCATTCCCGCCCTTCCGGCTGATCCAGACGGTCACGGCGCATCCGATCAGCGACCCCAGCGTCGCCATCACCGCGTAATACAGCATGCGATTGTGATACCTCGCGCTGAGCGCCAGGATCAGAAGATCATTTCCTAGCGGCACGACCAGAGGGGAGGAATCGAACGCCCCCAAGGTGAGTAGGCCGAGCCCGCCGGCGCGAAACAGCGCTCGCCCAATGATTCGAATGGTCGGTCGCAACGAACGTGGTCCCCCCAGGGACATGATGCCATGTGGCACAGGCTTCAGCCTGTGGAATTTAGTCCTTGCGACGGCAACGAAACCCTACCGGCTGAACCGCATGCATAAAATCTCAAAACGCTGTCATGCTGAGCGAAGCGAAGAACCTCTCTGCGGTTTTTGCTTACACTTGAATCGAAGAGAGATTCTTCGCTTCGGTCAGAATGACAGTGCAGGACGTTTTTTTTCGCGGCCTCTGAACTCGGTACAAGGCAATTACTGCGGACGTTTGGTCGGCTCACACGGCGGGCACGCAACTCTTGGGGAGTAGCCCTTGAATGTGAATTTATAGGCTCCGGCGCCGCCGTGACCGTCGGCGCCGCTCAGCTCGGCCTGCACCGCGTAGACGTTGCCCTCATGATCGGCGTTGATCAAGTGGCCCGGAGGGTCGCCTTGCGGCGTGCCGATGGTGAACGAGCCCAGAATCTCGAGCGTCCTGCGGTTCAGGATAAGAATATCGGGTGCTCCGGCAACGTACAAAAAGCGCTGGGCGGGGTCCGGCGAGAAGGCCACCGATCTGGCTTGCAGCGGGTACTTGCTGTCGATGGCGATAAACTGCTCGGCGACAAATTTCCCCTCCGGCGTGAAAACCTGCACGCGCTTGTTGCCGCGATCGGCAATATACGCCAGGCCGTCGTTGGAAAATTTGATGTCATGGGGCACGGAAAACTGCTGAAATACCGACCAGATCCCGCACACCATGGGACACAATTCATTGGGCTTGGACTCCGGCTCTACCGGGCGCTTGTCCATGTCTAATGGCTTGTTGCCGTACGCTCCCCACATGCGCTTGAACGCTCCAGTATCCGCGTCATAGACCATCACGCGGCTGTTGCCATAGCCGTCGGTCACAAATACTTCGTTGGTCTTGGCATAGAAACGGGCGCTGGTTGCGCCTTTCAAAACTTCGGTGGCATTGCTGCCGGTCTGGCCGCTTTTGCCGATGGCCATCACGAATTTTCCTTCGCGGGTGAACTTCAGGACTTGATTGTCATTCGGCAGATTGGCCGGATTATTTCTCGCGCCGTCCGCATTTCCGACGATCCACACGAAGCCTTTTTCATCCACCGAAATGCCGTGTTCATTCGAAGGCCACTGGTAGCCCGGACCGCTTTCGCCGCCCCAGGCCTGAATGAAATTGCCTTCGTTGTCGAACTCCATGACCGGCGGCGCCGGGACGGACACCAGGTCCGGCGGGGTGGATCGGGGATGTCGAAGACTGTGCGGGCGGCTTAACACCCAGATGTGATCCTGCGCGTCAACCGCGACGTCCGACCCGAATCCCATTCTCCACTTGGACGGGACCTTGGGGAAATTCGAGTCGCGTGCGAATTGCGGCAGGCCGCCTTCGCCGATATGGGGCGCTTCGGACGGCGCCGCCTGCCCGAAGACCGGAGAGGAAAGCCGCGGGAACAGCCAGCACACGGCGATCCCGAACAAAA
The DNA here is from genome assembly GCA_035295105.1 of Candidatus Acidiferrales bacterium. Lineage (GTDB taxonomy): Bacteria > Acidobacteriota > Terriglobia > Acidiferrales > UBA7541 > Palsa-360. The sequence goes on from DATGJQ010000109.1 coordinate 31,049, forward strand.
CACACGCGAGGGAGGCGTTGCGTTTCATTGTTTTCTCCTAAGTGGCACAGGCTTCATCCTGTGGATTTTTGTCCTTGCAAGGACCAAACCCCACAGGCTGAAGCCTGTGCCACTGTTGCTTAATTCCGCAGGGGCTTGCCGGTCTTCAATGTGTGGGCGATGCGCTCCTGGGTTTTGCGTTCTCCGCAGAGGGATACGAAGGCTTCGCGCTCCAGGTCCAGCAGGTACTGCTCGCTGACCAGTTGCGCGGAAGTGATCGCCCCGCCGCCCAGGATGTGGCCCAGCTTGCGCGCCACCAGTGCATCGTATTCCGATATGTATTCGCCGCGCAGCATCATGTACACCGCCAGCTTGGCGGCGGCGCTGAATTCCAGGCCCAGCACGCGAATCGACGGCTCGGTGGGCGCGGGCGCGGTCTGCCGCCATTCACTGCGCACCAGGCCCAGCGCGGTTTCTTTGGCTTCAGCGACCAGGCGGTCCAGGTTCATGGCCACCAGGTCGGCGCGGCGTACGTAGCCGAGTTCGCGCGCTTCCTCGCCGCTGGTGGAAACTTTGGCCATGGCGATGTTTTCAAACACCGGCTTCAGCGCGTGGAACAGGTCGATGTCTTCCTCGCCCTCGGCGCGCTCATTCGCACGAAGGATCATCTCTTTGGTGCCGCCGCCCGCCGGGATCAGCCCGACGCCCGTCTCCACCAGGCCGATGTAAGCCTCGGCCGCGGCATG
>DATGJQ010000110.1:0-18068 GCA_035295105.1 Candidatus Acidiferrales bacterium
TGGAAGTGAATCCGCGCGCGTCGCGCACCGTGCCGTTCGTCAGCAAGGCAACGGGCGTGCCGCTGGCTAAAGTGGCGGCGCGGTTGATGGCCGGCCGCAAGCTGCGCGATATGAATCTTCCCGTCGTAGTGACCAACGGCGTCGCGGAAATCGTGGTGCGCGATTATTACTCGGTGAAGTCGCCTGTTTTTCCATTCAACAAATTCCGCGGCGTGGACACTATTCTTGGCCCAGAGATGCGCTCCACCGGCGAAGTGATGGGCGTGGCCAAGAGTTATGGACAGGCGTTTGCCAAGGCGCAACTCGCCGCCGGGCAACGACTGCCGCGCAAGGGCTCGATTTTCCTGAGCGTCAGCGATCACGACAAGCGCCACTGCGGTCCCTTGGCGAAAGAGTTGCACGCGCTGGGATTCCGCCTGATCGCCACGCGCGGCACCGCCGCGGCGCTCGAAGCCGCCGGGGTTCCCGCGGAACCCGTCTACAAAGTGAACGAGGGCCGGCCCAACATCGTCGACCTGGTGAAGACCGGCAAGGTCGACATGGTCATCAATACGCCGCTCGGCCGCGAATCGTTCTATGACGAGAAATCCATCCGGCGCGCGGCGATTCGCTACAACGTTCCGTGCATTACGACTCTCTCGGCGGCGAACGCAGCGGCTCGCGGGATTCGCGCGCTCGTCGAGCAGTCGCTGGAAGTTGCGCCGCTGCAATCGCTGCATTCCAAAAAAGCCGTCAGCGGGTGATTGAGCGCTGGCGCGCCCGGCGATTTCTGTCTGAATCCATACGAATTTCACAACATCGAATAGTTTTGCGCTCGTGTTCGGGTTGCGGCGCGGATTTCCGGATGTGGCCCGAATCCCGAGCCGCCGGAAAAGGCCTGGGAAAATGCCCAGACAAGGATGGAACGCCTGATGGAGTGTAGTTGGATCGCAGCGGCCGAGTTGCCCGGAACCACGCGCCTCTATTCCGCCTTCCTTTCCGATTTTTCCAGCGTTTCAGAATTCTACGCGCATCCCCCCACCACAACTGGAATTGACGAAGCCATTCAAGAGATCCGGATTGACGACGCCGTTCGCCGCGCGGTCGTGGACGTGTTGCGCGAACAGAATCGCGCGTTCGGCGCCGATGACGCGGCGATGCGGAATCTCGACCGCTTGCGGGACGGCGCGGTCGCCGTCGTAACCGGGCAGCAGGTTGGACTGTTCGGCGGCCCGGCGTACAGCATCTACAAGGCGCTCACCGCCGTTCATGTGGCGAACGAATTGACCGCGCGCGGCGTGAATGCGGTTCCCATCTTCTGGCTGGCCACCGAAGACCACGACCTGGCGGAAGTCGATCACTGTTTCATTCCGAAGCGGGGCGGCTTCGAGCGCCTGGATCTGGCCACGTCCGGCCAGCCCGAGCGGCGCGTTGGCGACGTGCGCCTGGCCGAGAACATCAGCGCGCTTTCGGCGCAGGTAGCGGCACTTTTGGAAGGGCCCGCAGCAGAGCAGGCGGGCAAGTGGATCGCGGAAAGCTATGCGCCGGCGGAAACTTTCGGATCTTCGTTCGGGAAACTGATGGCGCGAATTTTCGCCGGGCGCGGCCTGATTTTCCTGGACCCCATGTCGCCGGAGCTGCATCGATTATCGCTGCCGACGATGCGGCGGGCGGTGAAAGAGCACGCGGCGCTTTCCGCGGAGCTGGTCACGCGATCCGCGACGCTGGAAAAAGCGGGCTTCCACGCACAGGTAAAAGTCACGGAACAAAGCACGCTGGTGTTTCGCCTGGTTGACGGGCAGCGGCTCGCAATGCGCGCCGCGAACGGCGGTCTCGCAGCCGGAAGCAAATCGGAATCGCTGGAAGACACCCTGAGCGCGGTGGAGCAGTATCCCGAGGACTTCAGCCCCAGCGCGCTGCTGCGGCCGGTGATTCAGGACACGCTCCTGCCGACCGCCGCGTATATCGCGGGTCCGGCAGAGGTGGCCTATCAGGCGCAAACTTCGCTGGTTTATAAAAAGCTTCTGGGGCGAGCCCCCGCGATTTTGCCGCGCGCCACGTTTACGATCGTGCCGTCGTACGCTTCCAATTTGCTGAAGAAATACAATTTGGATGTGCGCGAAATCATTCACGAACGGCACAAACTTCGCGCGCGACTGGAGGCCGAAGCGCTGCCGCAGGCGTTGACGGCGCGGTTTGACGCCGGCGAACAAGCCATCAAGTCGGCGGTCGAAGGACTACGCGAGCCGCTGACCAAGCTGGATCAGACTCTGGTCGGCGCGCTGGAGACCGCCTCCGAAAAAATCCTGTACCAGTTCAACGGCCTGCGAGCCAAGGCCGGTCGCGCCGAGGGCTTCCGCACCGGCGTTCTGAACACGCATGAGAACGAGATTGCCAGCGCGCTCTTTCCCAACAACGCGCTGCAGGAACGTTCCTTCGGCCTGCTCACGTTTCTCGCCGCGGAGGGGCCGGGGCTGCTCGATGAACTCGACCGCCACGTGAAGACAGGCAGTGGCGACCACTGCGTTCTCTCGCTTGCACCCATTGCCAAGTAGATCCAAATAGATCCCGAAGAGATCCCTAATCGATCTTTGCAGCAAAGACTTCGCTTCCGCGGAAAAGTAGCCCCTTCGCGTTGCTTGGCATTCGCCAAGATCAAATGGAACCCCACAGGCTGAAGCCTGTGCCACTTTGGCCCTATGTATTTTTCGCTGCAGGGCCCATACAATGGCGCTAGGACATCGATGTCCGGGCGAACCGCCGTGGTAATATTCCCAGCCGGTCGCAATTTTCAAACCTCATGAGCGGAGGAATTTCGGATGAAGCTTACTCCTGGAAAACGCAAGGGACTCGAGGCGGTTTCGGACGCGCGCGGCGTGATCGCCGCGGCGGCCATGGACCAGCGCGGCTCGCTCAGGAGCGCGATCGCCAAGGATAAGGGCATCGACAAGAAGGAAGTCACGCAGAAAATGATGGAAGAATTCAAGGAAGCGGTCACACGCGTCCTGACGCCGCATGCCACGGCCATTTTGCTCGATCCCGAATACGGCCTCACCGCCGCGAAACAGCGCGCCAAAAATGCCGGTCTTTTGCTGGCCTATGAGAACAGCGGCTATGACAACACGCAGCCGGGACGCCTGCCCGACTTGCTGGATCACTACTCGGTGCGGCGCCTGGTGGCCGACGGCGCCGACTGCGTCAAGATCCTGCTCTACTACACGCCGTTCGATTCCGCGCAAATCAATGACGTGAAGCACGCCTGGGTGGAGCGCATCGGCGCGGAATGTGTCGCCGCCGACGTGCCGTTCTTCCTCGAATTCGTGGGCTACGAGGAAGGCGCAGACGAAAAGGGACTGGAGTTCGCCAAGAAAAAGCCGGAAGTGGTGACCCGCAGCATGGAGGAATTCAGCAAGCCGCAGTACGCGGTGGACGTGCTGAAGGTGGAAGTTCCGGTGACCATGGCCTTCGTGCAGGGCACGCGTTCGTGCAAAGGCGAATTCGCCTACACCCGCGATCAGGCCAAGGATCATTTCCGTAAGGCCGCCGCCGCGGCGAAGAAGCCGTTCATCTATCTCTCCGCCGGCGTGAGCAATGAGACTTTCACCGAAACCCTGGACCTGGCCTCCGAAACCGGTGTGAATTTTTCCGGCGTGCTCTGCGGGCGCGCCACATGGAAAGATGGAATGCCGGTTTATGCCAAGCAGGGCATCAAAGCCCTGGAAGACTGGCTGAACGATCAGGGCGTAAAAAATATCAAGAATGTGAATGGCCGCCTGACCGCCGCCAAGCCGTGGTTTTCGTTTTATGGGGTCACGTCGGTGACGGCGCTCGCGTAGCACAGCGACTCCTCGCTGTGCGCTTTTGTGAACTGTCAGTCGGGCAGGGCGTAGCGATGATTTGCAGCGCCACGGCTCCGAGGCATGGTCCCGTGACCAACCCGGGCCGCTCCGTCGCATCGCAAGGGCAGGTCGCGCGCCATCCTCCTGTGCTAAATTCTAAGCTTAATGGCGCCCCTCGGCATTTACGTTCAGGTTCCGTTCTGCCAGACGAAGTGCACCTACTGCAATTTTCACACCGGCGTCTTTTCTAGTGAACTGTATGCGCCGTATGTCGACGCCGTTTGCCGCGAGATCCGGGAATTTCCGCGCCTGCGCCGCGAAAATGGAATCGATGAAATCATCGGCGGTGCCGTCGACACGGTGTACTTCGGCGGCGGAACGCCCAGCCTTTTGGAGCCCAACGGCCTGGCGCAGATTATGGCCGCGATTCGCGCCTCGTTTCCTTCGCAGCTTGAGGAAGTAACGCTGGAAGCCGACCCCGAAACGATTACAGCCGAAAAAGCCGCAGCGTGGCGCGAAGCAGGATTTACCCGCATCAGCATGGGCGTCCAATCCTTCGATGACGCCGAACTGCGCGCCGCCGGCCGCATGCATCGCCGCGCGAATATTTCCCAGGCGGCAAAAATTCTGCGTACCGCGGGATTCGCCAATCTCAGCTTCGATCTGATCGCTGGCCTCCCGCACCAGACCAGCGCTAGTTGGAATGCCTCGGTCGAGCAGTTGCTGCAACTGCGGCCCGAGCACGTTTCCATCTACATGATGGAAATTGACGAAGGCAGCCGCCTGGGACTCGAAGTCTTGCAAAGCGGTGACCGGTATTCGGCGAAAGCGCTGCCATCGGACGATGCCATGGCAGATTTCTACGATTACGGCTGCGAACAACTCTCCGCCGCGGGCTATCTCCACTATGAGATTTCCAATTGGGGCCTGCCCGGTTTTGAATCGCGCCACAATCTGAAATACTGGCGCCGCGAACCGTATCTTGGCTTCGGCGCTGGGGCACATTCGTTCAACGGCACGCAGCGATGGGCTAACGCGCACGATCCGGCCGCGTACGCGGATTCGATCCTCCACGGAAGGTTTCCGGTCGAGCAGTTAGAGCAGGTGACGCGTGATCAGGCGCTTGAGGAAGAGCTGTTCCTCGGCCTGCGCCAGCTCGCCGGAATCGATCTGGCTGAGATTGAGACGAGGTACGGCGCTCCTCTGCGCCCGCGCGTGCAGGAACTTCTGGCGCAGGGACTCGTCGAATGGGCGGGGCCGCGCTTGCGGCTCGCTCCCGAGCGCCTGACGGTATCCAACGAAGTTTTTGTGCATTTGCTTGAGTAGAAGAAATCGTCGCACTGGAGTCGCACAGGGGTCGCACTGGAATTGTTCGGCGGTTTCGTCAGGAAGCGGGGGCGCAGCACGTGCCGGGAATTCTTCACGCTTCGATGGCTTCACGCTCGCGCGGGTTCGTACTGCTTGCCGCCATGGTAGCGGTGGCCTCCGTTTCCCATGCCCAGGCGACTCCGGCGAAAAAGACGGCTTCCTCCGCGGAACCCACAGTGGCCGAAGCCGAACGCTTTATCTCCCACGCCGAAAATCAGCTGCTCGATCTGTGGATCAAGGACGCCCGCGCCGGCTGGGTCGCTGAAAACTTCATCACCGACGATACCGAAGCAATCTCCGCCGATGCCGACTCCGCCGTGAAAACCGCCACGCTCGATCTGGAGCGGCAGGCCCGGCGCTATGAAAGTCTTCCTCTGCCTCCCGAGGTTGCCCGCAAATTTAAGCTTCTGAAATTGTCCGTCGATATCCCTGCGCCGCGCGATCCTGCTGCTCTGGCGGAACTTTCAAAGATTCTGGTTTCTCTCGACAGCGATTACGGCAAGGGAACCTGGTGCGTAGATGACAATCGGCAAAATTGCAAGCAATTGCCGGACATCGAAAAAACTCTAGCCTCCAGCCGCGATCCAAAGGAACTGCTTGCCGCCTGGAAAGGGTGGCACGCCATCTCGCCGCCGATGCGCAAGCGCTACATTCGGCTTGTCGAGTTGGCCAATCAGGGCGCGAAGGGAATTGGCTTCGATGACGTCGGAGCGATGTGGCGCTCGGAATACGACATGCCGCCCGATGAATTTGCCCGCGAACTGGACCGCCTGTGGACGCAGGTTCGGCCGCTGTACCTCTCGCTGCATGCCTATGTGCGCTGGAAGCTGGCGGAAAAATACGGCAAGGATCTGGTTCCCGAGGACCAGCCGATCCCGGCGCATCTCGTCGGCAACATGTGGGCGCAGGACTGGAGCAACATTTACCCGCTGCTCGCGCCCGCCAACGCGGCTTCCGGCCCGGACATTGGCGCAGCTCTGCTCGCAAAAAATGTCGATGCCCGGGGAATGGTTCGCTACGCCGAGGGATTTTTCACGTCGCTAGGTTTTGAGCCACTGCCCGCGTCGTTCTGGGAGCGCTCGCTGTTTACGAAGCCGCGCGATCGCGAAGTGGTATGCCACGCCAGCGCGTCGGACCTCGACTTCAAGGAAGATGTGCGCATCAAGGCCTGCCTCTCGCCCAATTCGGAAAATTTCGTGGTGGTGCATCATGAGCTGGGCCACAATTTTTACCAGCGCGCCTATGACAATCTGCCGCCCCTGTTCCGCAACAGCGCCAATGACGGGTTTCACGAAGCGATCGGCGATATGGCGGCGCTTTCGGTCACCCCGGAATATCTGAAGCAGGTGGGTCTGATCGATACCGTTGCGCCGCCGTCGGCCGACATCGGCCTGCTGCTGAACCGCGCGCTGGACCGGCTGGTTCTCCTGCCCTTCACGCTGGTGGTTGACGAGTGGCGCTGGAAAGTTTTCTCCGGAGAAATCAAGCCCGCCGATTACAACAAATCGTGGTGGGAGCTGAAACGGAAGTATCAAGGCATCGCTCCGCCGGAAGCGCGCAGCGAAGCGGACTTCGATCCGGGAGCCAAATATCACGTCGCTGCGAACGTGCCGTACGCGCGGTATTTCATCATGATTATTTTGCAGTACCAGTTTCATCGCGCGCTGTGCAAGGAAGCTGGATTTACCGGCCCGCTGCATCGCTGCTCGATCTATGGCAACAAGGCCGCGGGGGCGAGACTCCAGAAAATGCTGGCCATGGGCGCCAGCCGCCCGTGGCCGGACGCGCTGGAAGTCCTCACCGGCCAGCGGCAGATGGACGCCACCGCGATGGTGGATTACTACGCCCCGCTGAAGAAGTGGCTGGACGAACAGAACGCCGGGCACCATGTGGGATGGGGAGACCAGTAGAACAGGCTTCAGCCTGTTTGGTTTAGATTCCAGCGCCGCCCATACTTTTTTTCTACCCAAGCTGCAAGATCTGCGTTTCTGCACCAACTAGGAAAAAGCAGATTCCTCGGGCAAACCCCGCGCCCTTCGGAATGACAATTGCGAGTTCTTTTCGCGTCCTGCAAAAGTCAAAAGCAAACAGGCTGAAGCCTGTTCTACTCAAAGCGTTGCATCTTCCGACTCAGCATCACGTCCGCTTAGAAAGCGCCTGGCCGGCCTGTGGTATAAAGAATTGAGCGCAGTCCGGCGCACCTTCATTTGAGGACCTGTGGACTTCTCCTTCACTGACGAGCAGCAGCAACTGCGGCGCACTGTCCGCGAATTCGCCGAATCCGAAATTCGCCCGCACACGATGGAATGGGATGAGGCGTCGCAATTTCCGACCGAGCTGATTCCCAAGCTCGCGGAAATGGGCCTGATGGGCGTGATTTTCCCCGAAGACCTCGGCGGCGCGGGCCTCGGCTACATTGAATACGCCACGGTGATTGAAGAGCTGGCCCGCGTCGACGGCTCGATCGGCTTGATCGTCGCGGCGCATAATTCGCTGTGCACCAACCACATCTACAAATTCGGCACGCCCGAGCAGCGCAAGAAATATGTGACGCCGCTGGCGCAGGGCAAGAGCCTGGGCTGCTGGTCGCTCACCGAGCCGCAAGCCGGCTCCGATGCCGGCGGCGCGCGCACCACCGCGGCGCGCCAGGACGGCGGCTGGATTCTGAACGGCTCAAAAACTTTCATCACTAACGGCCACTACGCGGATGTTTGCGTGGCCATGGCCGTGACCGACAAGCCCAAGGGCACCAAGGGAATCTCCGCGTTCATCGTGGAGAAGGGCAATCCCGGTTTTCGCGCCGGCAAGAAAGAAAACAAATTGGGCATGCGCGCCAGCGATACGTCCGAAGTGATTTTCAGCGATTGCCGCGTGCCGGACGCCAGCCTGCTGGGCAAAGAGGGCCTCGGCTTCGTAAATACGTTGCAAGTGCTGGACGGCGGACGGATTTCGATCGCCGCTCTAGCGCTGGGAATGGCTCAGGGCGCGTACGAAGCATCCGTCGCGTACGCCAAGCAGCGTAAACAATTCGGGAAAGCCATCAGCGAGTTTCAAGCGATCCAGTTTAAGCTGGCGGACATGGCCACGGAAATCGACGCCGCGCGCTGGCTGGTGTACCGCGCGGCATGGCTAGCAGATCAAAAGGGCCCGCGCTTCACCAAGGAATCCAGCATGGCTAAACTGTACGCCAGCGAAGTAGGCGTGCGAGTGGCCAACGAAGCCGTGCAAATTTTCGGCGGCTACGGCTTCGTAAAGGATTATCCGGTGGAAAAGTATTACCGCGACTCCAAGCTATGCACCATCGGCGAAGGCACCAGCGAAATTCAGCGCATGGTGATCGCCCGGCAAATCCTCGACGCCCGCTGATCATTGAATAGTAGAGCCCCTCGGTGTCCCGCCGTCTCCCCGTCATGTTTCCCCGTCAGACGCTCCTTTCACCGAATCCCAGTTTGAGCCCGTTTCGCAAGCCATGCGCGCATTGACTTCCGGTCTCTCGGAGATTTGAAATTTCAAATTTGAGATTTGAAATTCCGGCATCGCGGAGTCGACGTCCAGTCTGTGGCGTTTAGTTTACAGACGGCGAGGATTCGCCGCCTCCCGCAAGAATGCCGCCCGTTTTCGTGTGCGGCGCTCACACCGGTTGTGATAACTTTCTTATTTCGATTTCGCGCCAGGAAATTCAGGTTCGCTTGGGTTCGTCTGAGATTTTTCCACCGTTCTCTATGCCAGCATCCATCGAAACGTGGGCCGAGCAAATCCGCGCCGGAGACGTCCGCGCCATTTCCCGCGCGATCACGGCAATTGAGAATCGCGACGCGCATGCCGAAGACTTGCTCCGGCGAATTTTCCCCTCCACCGGGAATGCCTTCGTCGTGGGGGTGACCGGCGCGCCCGGCACCGGCAAGAGCACACTGGTGGATCGGCTTGCGGGGCACTATCGCGCGCAGGGAAATCGCGTGGGGATCATCGCCGTTGACCCGACCAGCCCGTACACGGGCGGCGCGATCCTCGGCGATCGCATCCGCATGCAGGGGCATGCCAGCGATTCCGGCATTTTTATCCGCTCAATGGCGACTCGTGGATTTCTTGGCGGCCTCGCGCGAACCACCGGCGATGTGGCGCTGGTTCTGGACGCCGCCGGCAAGCAGTATGTGCTGATCGAAACCGTCGGCGTGGGCCAGGATGAAGTGGACATCGTGCGCCTCGCCGACTGCACGATTGTTTTGCTGGTTCCCGGCATGGGCGACGACGTGCAAAATATGAAGGCCGGGCTGATGGAAATTGCCGACATATTCGTGCTGAACAAATCCGATCGCGCCGGCGTGGAGCGCCTGGAAACGGAACTCGAAGCGATGCTGCAGCTCGCGCCGGAACATGACGGCTGGAAGCCGGCCATCGTTCGCACGGTGGCAACCGAAAACAAGGGTATCGACGAACTGGCCGCGGCGATTTCCGACTACCGGAAGCGTTCGGAAACGAGCGCGGCGCGGCAGGAAAGAAAAATCGGGCACTGGAAAGCGCGCCTCGTGGCACTGGCCGCGGAGATTGTTCTGGAGCGCGCGGCGTCCGGCGCCGATGGTGAAGCTGTATTGGACCGCCTGGCTCGCGAAGTGGCCGGCCGTGGAAAGGATCCCTACGCCGCCGTTCGCGAATTGCTGGCGCGAGCGGATGGGGCGAGGAAGAGCGCATGAAAATTGGCGACCTGGAATTCTGGCTGATCACAGACAGCACGTTCCGCCTGGACGGCGGCGCGATGTTCGGCGTGATTCCCAAGCCGATGTGGGAAAAAGTCGCGCCGGCGGACGAGCGCAACCGCATCCTGATGGCCATGCACTCGCTGCTGATCCGCGCCGCGGGGAAGTGGATCCTGATCGAAACGGGCGCGGGGGACAAATGGGACGCCAAACGTTCGGACATCTACGCGTTTGAAGACGGCCCGCGCCTGCCCGAAAAGCTGCTGACCCACGGCGTGTCGCCGGAAAATATCGATATCGTCATCAACACCCACCTGCACTTCGATCATTGCGGCTGGAACACACGCATGGTGAACGGGGAAGCCGTACCCACATTTCCGAACGCGCGCTACATGGTGCAGCGTGGCGAGCTCGAACACGCCAAAGCGCCCACCGACCGCGATCGCGCCAGCTATTTTCCTGAAAATTTCATGCCCATGGAGAAATCCCGGCAGTGGCTGTTGCTGCACGCCGACGGGGAAATCGTGCCGGGCGTGGAAATGATCCGCGTGCCCGGCCACAACGCGGACATGATGTGCGTGCGCCTGACCGGCGGTGGGAAAACTGTTTTTTTTACCGCGGATCTGATCCCTACCGCCGCACACGTGCCGCTCCCCTGGATCATGGGTTACGATTTGTACCCGCTCACGACGCTGGACAACAAGAGGAAGTGGCTTTCTCAAATCGTGCGCGGCGAGTGGCTGGTCATCTTCGGCCACGAAGCCAGAACGCCGGCCGGTTATCTGCGCGAACTCCGGGGCAAATACGATCTTGAACCGGTGATGATCGACGTCTAAATTCGCTGAGGCGCGAGGACACGGAATGGCCAGAAAGAAATCAGCACCAGCAAAAAAGAGTAGCGCCGGAACCTCCGCCGTGCACATCGGCATTATCGGCGGCAGCGGCGTGTACAACATGCCGGGCCTCGAAAAGCCGCGCGAAGTCCGCCTCAAAACGCCGTTTGGCGATCCGTCTGACGCGCTGGTGGTGGGAACGCTGGAAGGAAAAGCCGTGGCATTCCTCTCGCGGCACGCGCGCGGGCATCGCTTCACGCCGACGGAAATCAACTACCGCGCCAACATTCACGCCATGAAGCAGCTGGGCGTCGAGCGAATTATTTCCGTCAGCGCCGTCGGCTCGCTGCAGGAAGATCTGAAGCCGCTGGACTTTCTGATCCCCGATCAGTTTTTCGATCGCACCCGCCACCGCATCTCCACATTTTTCGGAGACGGCGTGGTGGCGCACGTGGGATTCGACAAGCCGGTCTGCCCGCAACTGGCTGGAGTGCTGGGCGCCGCATGCGACGCCGCCAAGGTGCGCACCCACAAAGAGGGCACGTACATCTGCATGGAAGGCCCGCAATTTTCCACGCTGGCGGAATCGCATGTGTATCGCCAGTTGCGCTTTCACGTGATCGGCATGACCAACCTCACCGAAGCCAAGCTGGCGCGCGAGGCGGAGATTTGTTATTCGACCGTCGCGATGATCACGGACTACGATTGCTGGCATCCCGAACACTCCTCGGTCACGCTCGAGGAAATCATTTCCAATCTGAATAAGAATGCCGAGAACGCGCAGAATGTGATCCGCGAAGCCGTGCGCACCATCCCCGCGGAACGCGCCTGCAAGTGCGGCCGCGCCCTGGCCCACGCCATCGTCACCGATCCCTCGGTGATCCCGGCCGCCGCGCGCAAGCGCTTGAGCGTGATCGCCGGAAAATACCTCACTCCTGGAGCCCGCTGAAAATGTCCTTACTCGTGGTTGGATCGGTAGCGTTCGATGCCGTGGAAACGCCGCACGGCAAGGTGGACCGCATGCTCGGCGGCGCGGCAACGTATTTTTCTGTGGCTGCCAGTTACTTCACCCACGTGAATCTGGTCGGAATCGTGGGCACCGACTTCACGGCGAAAGATGAGTCCATTTTCAAGGGGCGCCGCGTCGATACCCAGGGCCTGGAGCGCGCCGACGGCAAAACCTTTTTCTGGGCCGGCAAATACAGCGAGAACATGAACGAGCGCACCACGCTGGCGACGGAACTGAACGTCTTCGCCGACTTCAAGCCGAAATTGCCGGAGCCCTATCTCACTTCGACCCACATTTTCCTGGCCAACATCGATCCCACGCTGCAAGCGTCGGTGCTGCATCAGGTCAGTAAGCGCCCCAAAGTGGTCGCGCTCGATACCATGAATTATTGGATCGAACGCACGCCCAAGGAACTTCGCGAGACCCTCAAGCACACCGACATCCTGGTGATCAACGACTCGGAGACCCGCCAGCTTTCCAGCGAGCATAATTTGTTGCGCGCGGCGCGTCACATTTTCAAGCTGGGGCCGAAAGCGCTGGTCATCAAGCGAGGAGAATACGGCGCCATGCTGGTGCACCAGAATCGCAGCTTCAGCGTGCCCGCGTTCCTGCTGGAGGAAGTGCACGATCCCACCGGCGCCGGCGATTCGTTCGCCGGCGGCTTCATGGGCTACCTGGCCACCGCGCGCAAAGTGGATGATCTGGCCCTGCGGCGCGCCATGGTCTACGGCTCGGTGATGGGCAGCTTTGCGGTGGAGAAATTCGGCCTGGACCGCCTGCGCGCCCTGAAAAAATCGGAAATTACCGCGCGAGCCCGCCATTTTCACAAGATGACGCAGTTCTCGCTGTAAGCGCGCCGGCGGAAACTTTTAAGCACTCTTCACGGGCTGCGGTAAAGTTTAGGAACGCTGTCATTCTGAGCGAAGCGAAGAATCTCTCCTGGACTTCAAATCGAAGAGAGATTCTTCGCTTCGTTCAGAATGACAATACAAAACACTTTTTCGGCGCGCTGTTCTCGAGTCTTTTGTTGTGGGGCAAGTCTTTGTAGGGCACGGCTTCAGCCGTGCCGTGAACGGCGCGGGTGCAGCGCGGCTTTAGCCGGTGGCCGTCTAGAGATCGAGCCGGCAAGCCCTGGAACCCACGTCAACACATTGCGGTTCGCGCAACACCCGGCGCGGGGAAGGGTCTTGCGCTTCACTGGCTCGTTGTATACTCCCATTTTGCGGCCCCCTTCCATGATCAAAACTCGCAAGCCGCCAGCGCTGGTCCCGGGCAGCACCATCGCCGTGGTGGCGCCGGCCAGCTCGGCCAGGGAGGAACGCATCCAGCGAGGCTGCGAAACATTGGAACGCCTCGACTACCGCGTGGAAAGAATCAAGGCCAAGCGCGGCCCGGATGGATATTTCTCGGCTCCTGCAGCCGAACGGCGCAAGCAGTTGCAAGACGCGTTGACGCGGCCCGATATCCGTGCGGTCTTATGCCCGCGTGGCGGCTATGGGAGCGCGGAAGTCCTGGACGGACTGAAGACGGACCGCCTGAAACAGGCCAAAATTTTCTGCGCGTTCAGCGACTTGACGTCGGTGCAGATTTTTTTGTGGCAGAAGTTGCGCTGGGTCACGTTCTACGGACCGCTGGTGGCCGGCGGCTTCGATGCCGGCCCAAACGCCACCGGAGGCTTCGACCCGGACACGTTCATGTGGGCCATGACCGCGACCAACAGCGGCTGGACAGTGCCGCTGGAAGGCGAAACCTTCACGCGCGGCAAGGCGGAGGGAACGCTGCTCGGCGGCTGCATCACGCTGATTGAAACTTCCATCGGAACGCCTTGGGAGCTCGATACGCGCGGCTCAATTTTATTGCTCGAGGATCGTGGAGTGAAACCCTATCAGCTCGATCGCATGCTGCTGCACCTGAAGCAGGCCGGAAAATTTGACGGGGTTCGTGGAATTATTCTCGGCGATTTTCCTGACTCCGAGACGCCCGAAGGCAGCTCGACGTCGGTCGCTGACGTTTGCCGGCGCATTCTCGGCCCGCTGCGGATTCCGGTCGTCTATGGAGTCCCGATCGGGCACACCACGCGGCCGATGCTGACGATGCCGTTGGGCGTTCGCGCAAGGCTGCACGCGGCAGGCGAAGGCCGCATCGATATCCTGGAACCGGCGGTGAAAGCATGACGCGTCCCTTACATTTTCATCTCTCTGGAATCGGCGGAGCGGCGATGACGCCCCTCGCCGGAATGCTGGCCGAAAGCGGCCACCGCGTGACCGGCTCCGACGCAGGCGTCTACCCGCCGGCGTCGACGCTGCTCGAAACGCTGGGAATTCCCTGGAAAAACGGATTCGACGCCGCCAATCTCGAACCCGCGCCGGATATTGTGGTGCTCGGCAACGCACTGTCGCGCGGCAATCCGGAAGTGGAAGCGGTGCTGGATCGCAAAATTCCATACCGGTCGCTGCCACAGACGCTGGAAGAGTTTTTCCTGCCGGGCCAGGACTCCCTGATCGTCACCGGAACGCACGGAAAGACCACCACCACGTCGATGCTTTCCTGGATTCTGCATCACGCTGGGCGCCGTCCGAATTTCCTGATCGGCGGCGTGGCGGAAAATTTCGGTCGCAGTTTCGGCCTGGGTGGCGGAAAGGAATTTGTTCTGGAGGGCGACGAGTACGATTCGGCGTTCTTCGACAAGGGCCCCAAATTCCTGCACTACCATCCGCAGGAAGCCATCATCACGTCGCTGGAATTCGATCACGCCGATATTTACGAAAATCTGGCCGCCATTGAGCTGCAATTCCGCCGCATGGTGAACCTGGTGCCGCGCAGTGGGCGCATCGTGGCCTGGGGGGAGAGTCCCACGGTCCGCGGCGTGGTAGGCAAAGCGTATTGCCCGGTGGAGACGTACGGCTTTCTGCCCGGGCTCGATTGGCTGGCGGGCGATTTGGAAATTACCGACGGTGAGACTCGCTTCCGCGTCTCGTACCATGGAAACGAAGTCGCTCGCGTACGCATGGCTCTGGCCGGCCGCCACAACGTTCTGAACGCCGTCGCGGCCATCGCGATTGCCCACGGCCGCGGCGTCAGCGGGGAAGCGATCGCAAGTGCGATGGCTGAATTTCGCGGCGTGCTGCGGCGTCTGGAAATCAAGGGGGAAACCTCCGGCGTGCTGGTCGTCGATGACTTCGCGCATCACCCGACCGCCATTCGCGCCACGATTGAGGCTGCGCGGCATCGCTGGCCGGGCCGAAAAGTGTGGGCCATCTTCGAGCCGCGTTCCAACACCATGCGCCGCAAGGTTTTTGAAAAAGATTTGGCAGCCTCTCTGGCCAGTGCCGACGCGACCGTCCTCGGAGCTGTGAACCGTGCCAACCTTCTGAGCGACGAGGAGCGAATGTCACCTGCGCGCGTTATGGAGTTGGTGCGCGCCGCCGGCCGCACCGCCGATGGTTTCGATTCCGCCGAAGAGATTGCCGACTACCTCGCGACGCGCACGAATGAGGGCGACCTGGTGCTGGTCATGTCCAACGGCAGTTTCGATGGGTTGTGCGGAAAACTTCTCGCCCGATTGCAGGAACGCGGAGCCCCCGCCGGGAAATTCAAAGCATGAGTTTCCGCATGCGGGTCTGGCTGCGCGCCGCATTGCTGGCCGGGGTTTTTTATTTTGCGTCGCCCGCGCAGGCCACTATTTCCTACACCGTTTCCTTATCGCATCCGGAGCGGCACGTTTTCGGCGTCACCATGCGTATTCCCAACGTGCGCGATCAGGTCACCGTGCAAATGCCCGCCTGGAACGCGCTCTACCAGATTCGCGATTTTTCCTCGCACATGATGCAGGTCGCCGCCAAGGATGACGAGGGGCATGTGCTTGCAATGCGCATGCTCGACAAGCAGACCTGGGTCGTCTCCGGCAACGGAACGGTCACCGTTACCTACCCGATCCAGTGGGATGAGCCGGGGCCCTTCGGGACGCAACTCAGCGCGGACCATGCGTTCCTTAATTTCGGCATGATGCTGTTGTACGTGCCGGACCGCCGGTCCGAAGATACACGCGTGGCATTTGAGGATATGCCCGAAGGTTGGCATGTGGCCGTGGAGCTCGATTCCCCAGCCGCTGACAGCGCACATTCGGGCTACGCAGCTCCCAGCTACGATGCGCTCGCCGATGCGCCCGTCGAGATCGGCCGCTTCGACGAACTCCATCTGCAAGCGGGCGGACGGCCCATCCGAGTCGTCATCCACGGAGACGCCGGAGACCACGCGCGGCTCACAGATTCGCTGAAGCGCATTGTCGATTACGAAGTGTCGCTGATGGGCGGCGCGCCGTTCCGCGAATATCTTTTCATTTTTCATGTGGGAAACAATTTCGGGGGCGGCGGAATGGAGCACATGAACTGCACGGCCATCTCCGCCGACGTCCCGGCGCAGATTCCCAGTTACTCGGCGCACGAATTTTTTCATGCCTGGAATGTGAAACGCATCCGGCCACAAGCGCTTGAGCCGGTGGATTATACAAAGGAAATGTGGACGCGCTCGCTGTGGTTCGCCGAGGGCGTCACCAGCACCTACGGCGCTTATACGCTGCTGCGCAGCGGCCTGTGGTCCACCGCGCAGTTTTACCTGAACCTGGCTGACGAAATCCGCGAACTGCAATCGCGCCCCGCGCACCGCTGGCAAAGCGTCGAACAGTCCAGCCTGGACGCATGGTATGAGAAATACCCGCTGTACACGCGCCCCGAGGAGAGCATCTCGTACTACAACAAGGGACAGATCGTGGGAGTGCTCCTCGACCTGGTGATCCGCGACCGCACCGACAATCGTGCCGGCCTCGACGACGTGTTGCGCCTGCTGAATGAAAAATACGCCAAGGCCGGCCGCTACTACAACGAGAGTGAAGGACTGCGCGCGGCCATGGAGGAAGTGATTCGCGCCAAAGCCCCGGCGGCAGACGCCGACCTCAGCGACTTCTTCAAACGCTACATCGCCGGCTCGGACGAAATTCCATACTCCGATTTTCTCACGCGCGCCGGATGGGCTCTTCGCGACACCAGCCAGCACCGCGCTGCGTTCGGTTTTTCAGTGGGGCGTGACAGCGCGTCGTCGGCGACGATTGCCACGATCGATCGGGACAGCGGCGCAAGCGAAGCGGGCCTCAAGGAAGGCGACGTCGTCGTCACCCTGAATGGGGAAGCCTTTCCGCGCTCGCCGGACCGCTGGCTGCGCGATCACCAGCCCGATGAGCGCGTTGCCGTGAAAGTGCAGCGGGGCGGGGAACTACGGGATTTTTCTTTTGCGCTCGGCCGCCAGGCGGAGGCCACCTACCTGATCACGGAAATTGCTTCTCCCAGTGAAAAACAGCGGCGCATCCGTGACGGCATTCTGCACGGAACCACCACTCCTTGAGATGATACGCTCAGCCTTCGTCGCCTTTGCCATGGGCCTATGCACTCTGGTGCTGGGCCCGCCCTTGATTTTGCTCACGGTGATCACCAAGTCCGCAACGCTGATGTACTGGACCGGCGTGAAAATGGTGGTTTACGTCACGCGCGTGGCCGGAGAAAAAGTCACCGTATACGGCGTCGAGAATATTCCTCCGGGCGTTTGCCTCTTTGCCGCGAATCACACCAGCAACGCCGACGCTCCGGCCATCGTGGGTGCCATCCCGCGGCGCATCGCTATCCTCGGCAGAAAATCGCTGTTTGATATTCCTATCGTCGGCCTGGCGTTTCGGCTGGCGAAATTCGTTCCAGTGGATCGTGCCGATCGCGATGCGGCGCTGGCCAGTGTGAAGCAGGCGGTGGAGTATATCCGCGAGGGATTTTCCTTTCTCGTCTATCCGGAGGGGACGCGCAGCCCGAACGGCCGGCTGCAGCGATTCAAGAAGGGTTCATTCGTCATGGCCATCGAAGCGGGGATTCCCATCGTGCCGGTAGCCTGCGCCGGGGCGCATCGCATCATGAAAAAAAATTCGTGGCGCGTTCGGCCGGGAAAAGTTCAGGTGCGGTTCGGGAAGCCGATCGATGCGTCCAAGTACACCGTCGAGCAGAGAGATGAACTCGCTAAGCGAGTACACGATGCGGTGGCCGCGGAACTACCGGAAGATCAGAAACCTGAGGCTGAGTGAAATCCTAAATCCTGCGCCGTTTTGTAGCGCCCGCCTTCAGGCGGGCATTGTGGCGTACCACGGATGCCCGCCTGGAGGCGGGTGCGGCATCAGTCAACGCCGAGCTAGAATCCGAACCCCGCAGACTTACAACCGATCACCCGCTTTCGGTTCCAATTCTCCAGTGAGGTGACGGAATTTCTTTTGCATCTCCGGGAGGCGCTTCAGCGCAGCGAACACTCGGAGATA
>DATGJQ010000111.1:0-13657 GCA_035295105.1 Candidatus Acidiferrales bacterium
CGACATTTCTATGAAGGCGCAACAAAGGATCAAGCAGCTGACGCAGAGCTAGCCAGACGAATGGCAAAGGAGAAGCGATCGTGAAATTTCTAAGCGTTTATCAAACGGTGGAAAAGGGCGTCCCGCCGACCCAGGAAGAAATGGACCGGATGGGCAAGCTGATCGAGGACGGGTTCAAGACCGGGTATCTGATCGCGGTGGAAGGCTGCCTCCCCACTGCGCTCGGCGCGCGCGTCCGGCAGTCAAAGGGACAAGTGACCGTTACCGACGGACCGTTCGCCGAAACCAAGGAAGTGATCGGCGGGTTCGCCATTCTTCGCGCGGACTCCAAGGCGCATGCCATCGAGCTGACAAAACATTTCCTGGGCGTTGCGGGAGACGGCGTGTGCGAACTTCGCCAGCTTTACGAAGCCGGAGAACTGGCGCAATCGACGGGGCGCGGTTGAAGGCCGTAAGAGGTGCGTTCGTGTAGCGCCCGCCTTCAGGCGGGCAGTCTGGGTCGAGCAAATGCCCGCCTGAAGGCGGGCGCTACACGAACCAACGCCGCCCAATAAGAACTTGCGGCGGCGAGGGCAGGCGATAATTCAAAATCAAGGGAGAAACATCCATGCGATGCATGATGATCGTGAAAGCCAGCAAGAAGTCAGAAGCAGGAGTGATGCCCAGCGAGGCGCTGCTCAGCGCAATGGGTAAATATAACGAGGAACTGATGAAAGCCGGCGTGCTCGTCGAGCTGTCCGGCCTGAAGCCCACGTCCAAGGCAGTACGCGTCAGATTTTCGGGTGACAAACGCACCGTGATCGACGGGCCGTTCGCGGAAACCAAGGAGTTGATCGCGGGCTTCTGGATCATCCAGGTGAAATCCATGGACGAAGCCATCGCCTGGGCCAAGCGCGCGCCCAACCCCCACGAAAACGAGGAAAGCGAGATCGAAGTCCGCCCGTTTTTTGAGATGGAAGATTTCGCGCCCAGCCCGGCGGTCGAACGCGGCAAGGAATTGGGCAAGGAGCTGGCAAAGTCCAAGCAAAAAGGAAATTGAGCCTGTCGATTTCGAGGGGCTTCGTTCGTCGTACTGATAGAAGGGCCGGAGACACGAAGAATCACGAACCCAATTCAGGGAGATGAAAATGCAATTCAATGCGTACCTGTTGTTCAACGGCAATTGCGAGGAAGCTTTCAAGTTTTACGAGAAATGTTTTGGCGGCAAGATCGTGGCCATGCTGCCGCACACCGGAACGCCCGCGGAAAAACATATGCCTCCGGGATGGGGCAACAAAATTCTTCATGCCCGCCTGGACGTGGGCGACCAGATGCTTCTCGCGTCAGACTGCCCGCCGGACCGCTACCACCCGCCCACAGGTTTTTCCGTGTCGTTGATGGTCAAGGACCCGGCGGAAGCCGAGCGTCTGTTCCACGCGCTGGAGGAGGGCGGGAAAGTCGAGATGCCCATTCAGCAGACGTTCTGGTCGCCGCGCTTTGGGATGCTCACCGACCGCTTCGGAACGCCGTGGATGATCAACTGCGCGCAAGCCGCGGAGACTGCGGCGTAGCTCTTCGCTGCCAGGAGGAATGCAACGATGCAAGCCATCGCCGAAGGAGCACCGAACATGACGCAAACTGCGACGCCATCCGGTTTTTTCTCCCGCAAAGCCCTATGGACAGGGCGCGTCTTGAGCGGCCTGATCGCAGCGTTCCTGGCCTTCGACGCCGTGATTCACTTGCTGAAACCGGCGCCGGTGGTGGGGGCCTTCGCGCGTCTCCATTTTCCTTTGAGCCTCTCCGTTCCGCTCGGGATCATCGAACTGGCTTGCGTGATCCTTTATCTGATTCCACGAACTTCGGTTCTCGGGGCGATTCTCATGACAGGATATCTTGGAGGCGCGATCGCCACGCAACTGCACGCCGGAAGCCCGATGGGCGAAGTTTTCTTCCCGGTGATCATGGGTTTGGTGCTCTGGGGCGGGCTTTACGTGCGCGACGATCGCTTGCGCGCGGTCGTTCCGCTGCGGAGTTAGCCATGCGGCTTCGCCGGCAAAGCGAGTCCGTAAGGCAAACCGATTCTATTTATAATACGGTTTAATATCATTATAATGCGGTTCCATATCAATTGAGGAGTCGGAGAAATGAGCAGAGTACGAGTTCTGGTGGGCACCCGCAAGGGAGCTTTCGTTTTGAGCGCCGACGGCAAGCGAGAGAAGTGGGATGTTTCCGGACCCCATTTCGCCGGCTGGGAGATTTACCACATGAAGGGATCTCCCGCCGATCCCAACCGCATTTATGCTTCGCAAACGTCCGGCTGGTTCGGCCAGATTATTCAAACCTCCGACGACGGCGGGAAAACGTGGCACCAGCCGGGATCGGCGCCAGGGGAACAGCCCGCTCCGGGCACGGCGGTCGGGGAGAGCAACAAATTCGTGTACGACTCTTCGGACGCGACCGGAAAGCCGCTAACGACTCACCAGTGGTATGACGGCACGCAGCATCCGTGGGAGTTCAAGCGCGTTTGGCATCTGGAACCTTCGCTGACCGAAGCGGACACCGTCTACGCGGGAATTGAGGATGCCGCTTTGTTCCGCTCGACCGACGGCGGAAAAACGTGGAAGGAATTGCCGGGACTTCGCGGCAATGACACCGGCCCGCGCTGGCAGCCTGGGGCGGGCGGGATGTGCCTGCACACGATTATTCTCGATCCGAAAAATCCGCAGCGAATGTATATCGCGATCTCGGCCGCCGGCGCGTTTCGCACCGATGATGGCGGGAAATCCTGGAAGCCCATCAACCGCGGATTGAGATCGCAATACATTCCCGACCCCAATGCCGAAGTGGGGCATTGCGTGCACCACGTGGCCATGCACGGATCGCGGCCCAATACGCTCTTCATGCAGAAACACTGGGACGTGATGCGCAGCGACGACGCCGGCGACAACTGGCGCGAGGTCAGCGGAAATCTGCCGACGGATTTCGGCTTTGTGATCGATGTGCACGCGCATCAGCCGGAAACTGTGTACGTCGTGCCGATCAAAAGCGACGGAGAGCATTTTCCGCCCGATGGAAAATTGCGGGTGTACCGCAGCCGCACCGGAGGAAACGAGTGGGAGCCGCTGACCAAGGGCCTTCCGCAAAGCGACTGCTACGTGAATGTTCTGCGCGATGCCATGGCCGTCGATTCCCTGGACTCCTGCGGTATTTATTTCGGGACCACCGGCGGGCAGGTCTACGCCTCGGCGGATTCCGGAGATAACTGGTCGCCAATCGTGCGCGACCTTCCGGGCGTGCTTTCCGTGGAAGTTCAGACGCTCCCATGATTCGCGTTGAATTGCCGCAGCACTTGCGAACTCTGGCGCGAGTAAACGGCGAGGTGCAAATCGAAGTTCAGGGCGCGGTCACAGTGCGCTCGGTGCTCGATGCGTTGGAGAGTTCCTACCCAGTCCTGCGCGGCACGATTCGCGATCACGATACGCAAAAGCGGCGCGCGTTCCTGCGATTCTTCGCCTGCCAGGAAGACTGGTCGCATGAATCGCCGGACGCGCCGTTGCCTCAGGACATCGCTTCCGGGAAAGAACCATTTCTGATCGTCGGCGCCATCGCCGGGGGTTGAAGCCGTTCCGGCCACGTCTTGGTTTGCAGCCCATGCAGCCTTTGGGTTTAGTGCGTGCAAGGACAAAACCCCACAGGCTGAAGCCTGTGCCACTTAGAGCGGTCCATTCACGCCGCTGACGAATCCGCCTACGTGCGCGGTAAAAAGTGTCAGCGCCACCGCCGCGACCTCGACGGAAAGACGGAAAAGGGTTGAACCGGCCCGTGGTTGGCGCTGCCGCTGAATGTGCAGCCAGCAAACTACCCAAATCAACGCACTCGATAGCAACGCCAGAAGCAGGTGCAGCTTTAAATTCCCGCGCAGCGCCTTTCCCTCGAACTGCAATTGCCAGGCGAGCAGTCCGGTCGCGACGGTCGGCACCGCCGAAACCGCCGCGACAATGACCGTGTAATACGCCGCCCGCAGCAGGCTGGCGTTCTGTTTCCTCAGGGCGAGCAAGTCAAACAGAACGCCAACCGCGATCAGTGCGATCGGAAAATGGACCAAGGCCACGTGCTGCGCGTGTTTGGCAAGGAGAGCCGATTTCAAATCAAAGGGATTCATCGGTGTCTCCGCACGTCACTGCACCACGATTTGTGCTGTCATCTTCGGGTGAATGGCGCAGTAGTAGTTGTAGGTTCCCGGTTTTGTAAAGGTGAAAGAGAAATGATCGTCTGTATCGAGTGCTTTCGACCTGAACAGTTTGTTGTCGTCGCTGGTGACGACGTGCGGGACATCGTCATGGTTGGTCCAGGTAACCGTGGAGCCCGCGGGTATGGTGATGGCCGCCGGGCCAAAACTGAAATTGTCGATCTTGACCATGGCGCCGCTCGCAGGCTTGTCGCCGGCGTTTTCCGCGGGGGCCATCCTCGTTCCAGCGCTCACAGCGAATGCTGTTGCAACCATTGCCGCGAGTACGAATGTCCATCTTGTCCGTTTCATCTTTTTTCTCCTTAGGATTTTATTTTTGTTTTTTGAATTTAAAATTCCGCGGCTCACGCCAGCGGTGAATCGACGATCGCCAGCGAATGCGAACCTTGCACGTAGTTCACATGGGAAATGCCCAGCACGCTGCGCAGTTGCTCGGCCGGTACTTTCATCGGGCCGGGCGATGGCGCGGTGCCCGGAGCGGGTTGCGGAAACGCGGTGGAGAGCGCGGTGTGGAACGTGACGTTGCCTTCCACTTTTTGCATGGTCTGATGGATGTGACCGTTCAGCACGGAGACGGAACCGAAGCGCTTCAGATATCCCAGCGCCTGTTCGCTGTCATCGGTGCCCCAGCCCCAATCGGGATAGACCGTCCAGAGCGGGATATGCGCGAAGACGATCACCGGAGTGCTGCTCTGCAGATTTCGCACGTCATCCTGCAGCCACTGCAACTGGTCCGCGCCGAGCGATCCGAGGCCGCCGGCTTTCAGGTCCACTACGTTGACCAGGCCGATGAAGTGCGCGCCCTTGTGATCGAAGCTGTACCAGCCATTGCCCTTGGTGCCCTTGCCGAAGCGGTCCAGGTATTGTTGGCCGTTGTCGGTCAGCACATCGTGTTCGCCGGGCACGAAGAAGATCTTTTCGGCTTTCGCGCCCTTTAGAACCTGCTCCGCCGTGTCAAATTCGGACGGCTTGGAGAGCTGCGAAATGTCGCCGGTGTGCAGCAGAAAATCCGGGCGGGCCGCGGCATTATTGATGCGGTCGACGGCGATTTGCAGCGTTGCGGTAACGTCGGGATTCGCTTCCTTGCTGAATCCGATGTGCGAATCGCTGATCTGGATGAAGCTGAAGTCGGCGCCTTTCACTTTCGCCGCGTCCATGCCGTCCATCACGCCCTGCGCCAGCGGCAGCGATTTCAGCACGCCCCCGTGAAGCGAATACAGCGCTCCGGTGCCGGCCCAGGCCATGCACTGCAGGAATCCCCGGCGGTCAATGCCGTCCTTGTTCAGATTTTCGCGAATGATGTTTTTTGCCATGTCGTCATTTCTCCTTGGCGGGCGCGGGCTGTAGAATGCTTGCCGCGCGCGGCCTCCGCGATGTAAGACCTTTCCGCGCGGCAGTTATTCCCCGAAAATGGCTGTTTTTCGGGCCGGGAATAAAATCGCTGTGAATGCAGTCTTCTTAGTGGCACAGACTTCAGTCTGTGGATTTTTGAACTCGCGAGGACCAAACCCCACAGACGGAAGTCTGTGCCACTGGATTCGAGACGCACAGGAGTGCACGGCACCGCAACAAGGGAACGGTTCGAGCAAGCCGTCCTGCCGCATCTGGACGCAGCGTACAACCTCGCCCGCTGGCTGACGCGCAACGACCAGGACGCGCAGGATGTAACGCAGGAAGCTTTTCTGAGGGCCTTCCGTTTTTTTGACGGCTACCAGGGCGGCAACCTGCGAGCGTGGCTGCTCACCATCGTGCGCAACACTTGTTACTCCTGGCTGCACCAGAACCGGCCGCCAGAAACCGCCGTCGAATTCGACGAGGAAATTCACAGCGGCGAGATGCCGGGCGGCGCCGACCCGGAAATTCAGGTTCTGGCAAGCGCCGACAAAGAAACGCTGCGCCGCGCGCTGGAAGAGTTGCCGGGGATTTTCCGCGAAGTATTGGTGCTGCGCGAGATTGAAGGCATGTCTTACAAAGAGATTGCCGATGTAGCATCCGTTTCGATAGGGACCGTGATGTCACGCCTGGCGCGAGCGCGAACAAGATTGCGGCAGTCGCTGAGCGCCGCGATGGGAAAGGAGTCGTGAAATGAGCTGCAAGCTGACCGTACGCTTCGTTCCCGGCTACCTGGACGGCGAGCTCGATCTGTCCCGCACCATCGAGATGGAAACGCACCTGGAAAGCTGCGCGGATTGCGCCCGCGAACTGGAGCGGCAGCAGCAGTTGCGCGCCGCGTTGCAGCGCAGTTCGCTCGCGTATGCGGCGCCCGCAGCGTTGCGCGAAAAAATTCAGGCGTCGTTGCGGTCTGCCGTTCCTCCCGTCGAGGCGCGTGAGCCCTCGAGCGCTCGCCGCCCGTTTGCATTTCTACAATGGGCCGGCGCGTTTGCCGTGCTCGCTCTTTGCGTAATCACGGCATGGCAATTTGTGCCCGGCCTGCGCGGCCGAGGCGATCAACAGTTGACCGCGGAGATTCTGGATAGCCACGTGCGCTCGCTGGAAGCCAATCACTTGATGGACGTGGCCTCCACCGACCAGCACACGGTGAAGCCGTGGTTCGACGGCAAGCTCGATTTCTCGCCTCCGGTGGAGGACCTGGCCAGTGACGGCTTTCCGCTGGTCGGCGGCCGGCTCGACTACCTGGAAGGACGCCAGGTGGCCGCGCTCGTTTACCAGCGGAGAAAACATTTTATTAATGTGTTCGTGTGGCCAGCCGGAAGTGGCGCGGCGTCAGCGCCAAGCAGCGAATCGCGGCAGGGGTACAACATCGTGCGGTGGTCCCGCAGCGGCTTTCAATTCTGGGCAGTGTCAGATGTGAGTGCGCAGGACCTGGCCGATTTCGTGCAATTGCTGGGGAGGCGAACGGCTCCCGAGGCGATGAAGTGAGGAGAGGCGCGCCGATCTAAATTGTGACAAACTCCTCTGCGGCTCCAATCCAAGAGAGATCCTTCGCTTCGCTCAGGATGACAAAATGAATATGGATCCGAGATCCGCGGCACGGGGTCGCATCGACGATTAGCCGCCAACTTTGCCTCTCCTTGCGTGCTCACTCCCATTCGCAGTAGCATGCCAGAATCAGGCTGTCGGTCTTCGCTACGTTGCCGCCTTTGAAACTGCGGCGACTGACCGACCGTCTACTGTATGAGCGGGCTACAAGAATAGCCTGCACCCGTTAGGAGCTACCTCTTATGAGGCTCCTTGCACCGGTTTCGGCGCTTCTTCTGCTGGCGGGCATGAGCACCGGCCTCCTGGCCATGCAGCGCGGCGGACAGCAGTCCTACGACGAGTATGGCGCTCGAGAAGCGTTTTCTTCCTCCGGTTACGATAATGGAAAAAATGAATATTCGTGGTCGCGCCTGCGCTATTCGATGGCAGGGGCCGGCGGCGCGGGCTATGGGTATGGGCGGTACGCCACCTGGTCGCGCGATTATCCCAAGGCTGACCGGCAATTCCTCATCGCGCTAAAGCGGCTCACGCGCATCAATGCGCGGCCCGTGGAGCAGGTGGTCGATCTGGATGCCGAAGGTCCTGAGAGCATCGAGAACTTTCCGTGGGTGTACGCCGTACAGGTGCAAACTTGGACGTTTACCGAGCCGGAGGCCAAGCGGCTGCGCGAGTACCTGCTGAAGGGCGGCTTCCTGATGGTGGACGATTTCCACGGCGCCACCGACTGGGAACACTTCATGAACGGTATGCTGATGGTCTTTCCCGACCGGCCCATCGAAGACCTCAACGACAAAGACGAAATTTTTCACGTGCTCTACGATCTGACCGACCGCTTCCAAATACCCGGCGAGCAGTACGTGTGGACGGGCAGGACCTATGAGAAGGACGGCTACGTCCCGGCGTGGCGCGGCATCAAGGACGACCGGGGGCGCGTGATGGTGGCGATCTGCCACAACATGCACCTGGGGGACGCTTGGGAATGGGCCGATGACCCTCGCTATCCGGAGAAGTTCGCGTCGCTGGCGTTTCGTCTGGGGATCAACTATGTGATGTACGGAATGACGCACTGACGGCGAACTTCGGGCCGCGAATCTTAGCTCGCATTCTTTTGCGCACAAGACTTTGTCATTCTGAGCGAAGCGAAGAATCTCTCTTCGATTTCAGTCAGGTATGGAAACGAAACCAAGAGAGATTCTTCGCTTCGCTCAGAATGACAGCGTTTTTTTTGGGGGCAACCGGGGCGCAGGCTTGGGCCGGTGGGGTTGGGTTGCAGCAAGGGCAACCGTGCCTCAACCAACTTCTGCAGGCTGAGGCCTGCGCCACTTTGAGAAGCTGCATCCAACGAAATTGATATGTTTGAATTTTTGTTCAAATATCCGCGCGCGGTGTTTGCGAAGGGCACGCTGGTGCTGCTGGGCGCTTGGCCGTGGTGGGTGTTCGTTGTTCTGGTGCTGGCGGCGGGCGGTGGCCTCGCTTGGCTGATTCGCTCTCGGATTCCGCAGGCGTCGGCGCAGGTGAAAAACTGGAAAGCAGGCGTCCTGTGGCTGCTGCAATTCGCCCTGGCGGCGCTGGTTCTGCTGCTGCTGTGGCAGCCCGCGCTGCTGGTGGCCGAGCTTCGGCCGCAGCAGAACATCATCGCCGTCGTGGTGGACGATTCGCGAAGCATGGCCATCGCGGACAGCGGCGGCGCGACCCGCGAACAACAGGCCGTCAAGGCGCTGGAAGGCGGCGTGCTCGACCAGTTGCAAAAGAAATTTCAGGTGCGTGTCTACCGCCTGGACCGGCAAATCTCGCGCATGCCCAAGCTCGATGATTTGAAGACTTCACCGCCCGCGCCGGCCACGCGCATCGGCGATGGCCTCAAACAACTTGCCGGGGAAGCGGCCGACCTGCCCATCGGCGCGGTGGTGCTGCTGAGCGATGGCGCGGACAATTCCGGCGGAATCGATCTGGACACGATTTCCACGTTTCGCAGCCGCAGAATCCCGGTGCACACCGTGGGTTTTGGCGCGGAGCAGGTGGCGCGCGACGTGGAAATCAATGACGCCGTGGTCGCGCCGCGGGCGCTGGCCGATTCGCGGCTGGCCGCCAAGGTGACGCTGCACCAGCGCGGCTACGCCGGGCAAAAAGCGATGCTCACGGTGCGCGCCGGCGGAAAAGTTCTGGCCGGGCGGCAGATCACTCTCGCAGCCGATGGCGCAACACAAAATGAATCGCTCCTGTTTAACCCTGGAGACGCCGGAGCGAAGACGCTGCAGTTTTCGGTCGACCCCTTGCCGGGAGAGGAAAATCACGACAACAATTCCGTTTCGCGGCTGGTGAACGTAGAGTCCGCCAAGCGCCGGGTTCTGTACGTCGAGGGCGAGCCACGCTGGGAATACAAATTCATACGCCGCGCGGAGCAGGATGACCGCCTGCTGACCATCGTCTCAATGCTGCGCACCAGCGAAAATAAAATTTACCGCCAGGGGATTGACGATCCGAAGGAACTGGCCGACGGTTTCCCCTCGCGCGGCGAGGATCTCTTCCCGTACCAGGCAATCATTATCGGTTCGGTGGAGGCGAATTATTTCACCGCGGCGCAGAAGGAACTGCTGCAACAGTTCGTCGATCGCCGCGGCGGAGGGTTGCTATTTCTCGGCGGGCGCGCGGCACTGGGAGATGGCGGCTGGGCGGCCTCGAGCCTTGCCGATGTGTTGCCGGTCACGCTGCCCAATCGAAAGGGAACGTTTCATCGCGATCCAGCGACTGTGTCGCTGACCGCCGCGGGCGCGGACAACATCATCACGCGGCTGGTCGAGGACCCCGCAGCCAATGTGGAGCGCTGGAAAAAGCTACCCTACTTGATGGACTATCAGGAAGCGGGCACTCCGAAGCCGGGCGCCGTGGTGCTGGCAGAAATGACCGCTGCGGGCAGAAAAATGCCCATGTTGATCACGGAAAATTACGGGCGCGGGCGCACAGCGGTGCTGGCCACGGGCGGCACCTGGCGCTGGCAGATGAGCCAGCCGCTCGAGGATCAGACCCACGAAGAATTTTGGCAGCAGTTGCTGCGCTGGCTGGTGACGGACACGCCGGGCCGCGTGGCGGCGACGGTCCCAAACCAGATGCTGCTGGACGATGGCCGCGTACAATTTACCGCCGACGTGCGCGACAAGAATTTTCTGCCCGCCGCGGATGCCCACGTCGAGGCGCACATCCTCGGCCCGGGCGGCTCGGCGGCGCAAATTGAAATGACGCCGGACCCGAACACGCCGGGCACGTTCCATGCGGACTGGACGGCGGACCAGCAGGGATCGTATCTCACGGAAGTGGTGGCCACGCGCGACAAGGATGAATTGGGGCGTGACGTCCTGAACTTCGCGCGCATGGACGGCGTCGCCGAAAATTTCCACACCGAGCAGAATCGCGATTTGCTGGAAAAACTTTCCGCGGAGACCGGCGGGCGCTACTGGAAGCCGCAGGATGTTTCGCGCCTTCCCAGCGAAATTTCCTATTCGGAAGCGGGCATCACGGTGCGCGATACGAAAGAACTGTGGAACATGCCCATCGTGTTTTTGCTGTTGTTGCTGCTGCCGTCCACGGAATGGCTGCTGCGTCGAAAGTGGGGGGTGGTTTGAGTAGGACAGGCTTTAGCCTGTCTGGTTTAAATCGAAGTGGACGAGAATCTAAACCAGACAGGCTGAAGCCTGTCCTACTCGCTTCCTGAGGCGATACGAATGCACATAGGCGCGAAATTACGGCGAAAAATTCCTTTGCTTGCGGTGCTTTGCGCCTCGCTCGCCGGATTTTG
Source organism: Candidatus Acidiferrales bacterium (assembly GCA_035295105.1). Taxonomy (GTDB): domain Bacteria; phylum Acidobacteriota; class Terriglobia; order Acidiferrales; family UBA7541; genus Palsa-360. The sequence continues at coordinate 10,962 of DATGJQ010000111.1, forward strand.
CGCGCGCGGCGCTCAGGCCGCGCCGTATTACATCACCGTCGCCGGCCTCGGCGGCGAGCCCGACTACGAGCAGCGCTTCACCGCGCTGGCCAAGGATTTGGACAAACTCTTCAAGGCCGCGGCCAACGATGCGCATGTCTACACGTTCACGGGAAGCGACTCGACCAAGGCCAAGCTCACTGACACGCTCGGGCAGATCGCCCGCGAAGCGAAGCCCGACGACGAATTTACGCTGATCTTGATCGGTCACGGTTCGTACGACGGCGAACAGTACAAATTCAATCTGCCGGGCCCGGATATTTCCGGCGAAGATCTGGCCATTTTGTGCGACCGCATTCCCGCCAAGCGCCAGTTGATCGTGAATACCACCAGCGCGAGCGGCGGCTCGATCGGCGCGCTGCAGCGGGCCGGGCGCGTGGTCATCGCCGCGACAAAAACCGGCACGGAAAAAAATGCCACCGTCTTCGCGCGCTACTGGGTGGACGCGCTGGGCGACACCTCCGCGGACACCGATAAGAACGAAAGCATCACGGCGCTCGAAGCGTTTGTCTACGCCGACCGCAAGACCGCGGCGTTCTACGAATCGCAGAAGCGCTTGGCGACCGAGCACCCTGTTTTCGAGGACACCGGAAAGAAAGAGGCCGTGCGCGTCGCCTCAACGGAAAGCGGCGAAGGGCAGCTGGCCGCGAGTTTTACGATTCTGCGCATCGGATCGGCGCAAAAGGCCGCCAACGATCCGGCCAAGCGGGCGCTGCTGGATAAGAAGGAAGAGCTGGAGCGCAAAATCGATCTGCTGAAATACCAGAAAGCGGCGATGGCCGCGGAAGATTATAAGAAGCAGCTTGCCGATGCGCTGGTGGAGCTGGCGCGCGTGCAGGGGGATCTCGACAAATGAACGGACTCGCCACGCATCGCGCCGCGCGGATTTTCTTCCGCGGCGTGGTGTGCGCGGCGTGTTTTTCTTTCGCCGGGCTCGCATGGTCGGCGACGCCCGACGATTGCCATGCGTTGCGCAAGCACGGCCACCGGCCCGAAGCGCAAAAGTGCTATGAATCGCTGACCACCGCGCGCGATGCCTTCACCCGCGCCGAGGGTTTCTGGGGCCTCGAACAGTACGAGGAAGCCAACAACCAGTTTCGCCAGGCCTCCGGCGAGTCTCCGCAAAATGCGATGATCCGCGTGCGCTGGGGACGCCTGATGCACGAGCGCTTCAACAACACTGAAGCCGACAATCTTTTCGGCGAAGCGCTGCAGCGCGATCCAAAAAATGCGCAGGCATACTACGGGCTGGCGCTCGTCAGCGCGGACGGATTTGACAGCAAGGCCATCGAGTACACGAAAAAAGCGATCGAGCTCGATCCGAAGCTGTACGAAGCGCACGAACTGATGGCCGGCCTGCAGCTCGAAGACAACGACGTCACCAAAGCCTTCGACGAAGCCGACCAGGCGCTGAAAATTTCCCCCGAAGCGCTGGACGCCATGGCCATTCACGCGGCGATTGAACTGCTCGCCGACCGCTCACCCGATGCCTGGCTCGAAAAAATCCGCCAGATCAATCCGGTGTACGGCGAAGGCTACGCGCTGGTCGCCGACCAGTTGGTGCTGAATCGCCGCTACGTGGATGGCATCGCGTATTACCGCAAGGCGATTGAAGCGAGTCCGAAGCTGTGGTCGGCTCGCGCGCAGCTGGGCATCAACCTAATGCGCCTGGGCCAGGAAGAGGAACCGCGCCAGCAGTTGGAAATGTGCTACGCCAACGGCTATCGCAACGAAGAGACGGTCAACAGCCTGCGCCTGCTGGACAGTTACAAGAATTTCGTTACGCTCAAAGAGGGCGATACCATCCTCAAGCTCAACAAGAAGGAAGCGGATCTTCTGCGCCCGTACTTTGACGAGGAAATGAAGCGGATCATCGCCACCTACAACAAAAAATACAAGATGACGCTGCCCGGCCCGGTGCAGGTGGAGGTGTACCCGGACCATGAAGACTTCGCCGTGCGCACCATGGGTATGCCCGGCCTCGGCGCGCTGGGCGTCACGTTTGGCCTCGTGATCGCCATGGACAGCCCTTCGGGGCGCCCTCCGGGCGAATTTCTGTGGGCCAGCACGCTGTGGCATGAGATGAGCCACGTTTATATTTTGACGGCGACCAATTTCCGCGTGCCGCGCTGGTTTACGGAGGGGCTCGCGGTGCACGAAGAAACGGAAGCTTCGCCCGAATGGGGCGATCGCATCACTCCCGATATTCTGGTGGCCATCCGTGAAAAAAAACTTTTGCCCGTCGCGGAAATGGATCGCGGATTCGTGCGCCCGGAATATCCCAACCAGGTAATCGTGTCCTATTACCAGGCCGGGCGCATCTGCGATTACATCAAGGAACGCTGGGGCGCGGACAAACTGCTGGACATGGTTCATTCGTTCGCCGCGCACAAGACCACGCCTGACGTGATTCGCGACAACCTCGGAATGGCGCCGGAGGATTTTGACAAGCAATTCATGGAGTGGCTGGACAAGGACGTGGGCAAAACGGTGGCCAATTTCGACGAGTGGCGCACGAAATTAAAGGATCTCGCGGCCAAGGCCAAGAGCAAGGATTACGACGCGGTGCTGAAGGAAGGCGACGAAGTGCGGAGCCTCTATCCGGACTATATCTATCCCGCGAATCCCTACGAATTCATGGCCGACGCAGACATCGC
>DATGJQ010000112.1:0-14806 GCA_035295105.1 Candidatus Acidiferrales bacterium
CGCCGTTGGTCACTACGACGGGAAGATTCATATCGCGCAGCTTGCGGCCGGCCATCAACCGCGCCGCCACTTTAGCCAGCGGCACGCCCGTTGCCTTGCTGACGAACGGCACGGTGCGCGACGCGCGCGGATTCACTTCCAGCACGTACACGGTGTCACGCTGGATAGCGTATTGGACGTTCATCAGCCCGACGACCTGCAGCGCCTTGGCCAGGCGCTTGGTGTAATCGCGAATGCGCGCCAGCACCGATGGCGACAGGCTCACCGGAGGCAGCACGCACGAGGAATCTCCCGAGTGCACGCCGGCCTCTTCGATGTGCTCCATCACGCCGCCGATGATTACGTCCTCGCCGTCGGCCAGCGCGTCCACGTCCACTTCGGTCGCCTCTTCGAGGAATTGATCGATCAGCACCGGACGCGCCGGGCCCATCAGCGCCGCCTGGGCCACGTATTCCTGCACGGTATTCAGATCGTAGGCGATCACCATGGCGCGCCCGCCGAGCACGTAGCTCGGACGCACCAGCACCGGGAAACCAATCTCACTCGCCACGCGCGCCGCTTCTTCCGGAACGAGGGCAGTGCCGTTCCTGGGCTGCGGAATTTTCAACTCATCGAGCAGGCGCCCGAACCGGCGGCGGTCCTCGGCCAGATCGATGGATTCCGGCGCGGTGCCGATGATGGGCACGCCATTGCGTTTCAGTTCCAGCGCCAGATTTAGCGGCGTCTGCCCGCCAAACTGCACAATCACGCCCTGAGGCTTTTCGCGCTCGACTACCGAGAGAACATCTTCCAGAGTGAGCGGCTCAAAGTACAGGCGATCCGAAGTGTCGTAGTCGGTGGAAACCGTCTCCGGATTGCAATTGATCATGATCGTTTCGTAGCCGTCCTCGCGCAGCGCGAAGGAAGCGTGGCAGCAGCAGTAATCGAATTCAATTCCCTGCCCGATGCGATTCGGCCCGCTGCCGAGGATGGCGATTTTCCGGCGCTCGGTGGGCTCGGACTCGTCCTCATCTTCGTAGGTCGAGTACATGTACGGCGTGAAAGACTCGAACTCCGCGGCGCAGGTATCGACGCGCTTGAAGACCGGGAAAATGTGCGCCTTGGCGCGGCGATGCCGCACGGCCGCAGGGGTGGTCTTCCACATTTGCGCCAGTTGCTCGTCGCTCGTGCCGATGCGCTTGGCTTCGCGCAGCAGATGGTCCGGCACCGTTTCGATGGTGACTCCCGCCAACCGGCGGTTCATGGCAATGATTTCCTGCAACTGCTCGATGAACCAGGGATCGATCTTGGTGAGGTCGATGGCTTCCTTCGCCGAAATTCCGCGCTCCAGCGCCACGAACAGCCAGTGAATGCGGTCGGGGCGCGGCGTGGCGATTTTTTCGCGCAGCAGCGACACCGGAGTGTCCGCCGGAGCGCGCCAGGGCGAGCTCGGTTCGAGCGAACGGATGCCCTTTTGCAGCGCTTCCTTGAAGGTGCGGCCGATGGCCATCACTTCGCCCACCGACTTCATCTGCGTGCCCAGCGTCGAATCCGCACCGTGAAATTTCTCGAACTGCCATTTGGGAATTTTGGCCACCACGTAGTCGATGGTGGGCTCAAAGCACGACGGCGTTTTCTTGGTGATGTCGTTGGGAATTTCGTCCAGCGACAATCCTACCGCCAGCAGCGCGGCGATTTTTGCGATGGGAAAACCGGTGGCCTTGGACGCCAGCGCCGAACTGCGCGACACGCGCGGGTTCATCTCAATCACGATCATGCGCCCGGTGGCCGGATCGATGGCGAACTGGATGTTCGATCCGCCGGTTTCCACGCCCACTTCGCGAATGATCGCCGCGGCGGCATCGCGCATGCGCTGGTATTCCTTGTCGGTCAGCGTCTGCGCCGGCGCCACGGTGATCGAATCGCCCGTGTGCACGCCCATCGGGTCGAAGTTCTCAATCGAGCAGATGACCACGAAGTTGTCGCGATAATCGCGCATCACCTCGAGTTCGTATTCCTTCCACCCCAGCACCGATTCCTCGACCAGCGACTCGTGCACCGGACTCGAATCGAGCGCATGGGCGATGGCTTCCGAGAATTCCTCGCGATTGTAGGCGATCGATCCGCCGGTCCCGCCCAGCGTGAACGATGGCCGGATCACCACGGGATAACCGAGCTGATCGGCCAGCTTCAGCCCGTCCTGCACGTTGTTCACCAGCGCCGATGCCGGCACATCGAGACCCACTTTGCGAATCGCATCCTTAAACCAAAGGCGGTCCTCAGCCACTTTGATCGCCCGCAGCGAAGCGCCGATCAACTCCACTCCATATTTTTCTAGGATGCCGCCTTCAGCCAATTCCACGGCCAGATTTAAGCCCGTTTGTCCACCGACGGTTGGCAAAAGCGCCTGCGGTCTTTCCACCGAGATAATTTTTTCGAGATAAGCCTTTGTGAGGGGCTCGACATACGTGCGGTCGGCGATTTCCGGGTCGGTCATGATCGTCGCCGGATTGGAATTCACCAGGACGACCTCGTAGCCTTCGCTGCGCAGCGCCTTGCAGGCCTGCGTGCCGGAATAGTCAAACTCGCACGCCTGCCCGATTACAATCGGGCCGGAGCCGATGATCATGATTTTCTTGAGGTCAGTGCGCTTGGGCATTTTAGCTAGGCCTTGGCCTGTCCGCGCCGCAACGCGCCGGAGAGTTTCCAGTTTTTCATCATGTCGTTGAACTGGCGGAACAAATAGTGCGAATCATGCGGCCCGGGGGACGCCTCGGGATGATACTGCACGGAAAACAGCGGCAGGGAGCGATGCCGCAGGCCTTCGTTGGTATTGTCATTCAAATTCAAGTGTGTGATTTCGACGTCACTCGAAGGCAGCGAGTCGGGGTCCACGCAGAATCCATGATTCTGGGCGGTGATTTCCACTTGCCCGGTCATCAGGTTCTTCACCGGATGATTGGAGCCGTGATGTCCGAAGCGCAGCTTGAAAGTTTTTCCGCCAAGAGCCAGGCCGCAGATCTGGTGTCCCAGGCAAATGCCGAAGACCGGTACGCGCCCCAGCAGGCTGCGAATCGTTTCGATGGCGTAGGTGGCCGGCTCCGGGTCGCCCGGGCCGTTGGAAAGGAACACGCCGTCCGGTTTCAGTGCCAGCGCATCCTCGGCCGAAGTTTTTGCCGGCAGCACCGTCACTTCGCAATTGTGATCGACCAGCAGTCGCAAAATATTCTGCTTGATGCCGTAATCGTACGCTACGACGCGAAATTTCTGGGCTTCCTTGGAAGACTGCGCCTCGCCCATCGCCTCTTGCCAGGGAGAAGCCGTCAATTCGATGGAGCCTTTGTCCCAGGCATAGGAGCTTTCGGCGCTGACGCGGCTGGCCAGTTCCTGGCCGGCCATGGTGGGCAGCGCGCGCGCTTCGGACAGCAGTTTTTCCACCGGCGTGCCGTCGGTGGACACCACGCCGCGCAGCGCGCCCATCTTGCGAATGTGCAGTACCAGCGCGCGCGTATCGACATCCCAGAGAACCGGAATATTATTCCGCACGAGATAATTCTGCGCCGTTTCGCCGGAGCGCCAGTTCGAGGCCACCGCCGAAAATTCGCGCACGATCAGCGACTCAATGTAGGGCCGGGATGATTCCTGGTCGTCGGAGTTCGTTCCCACGTTGCCGATGTGCGGATAGGTGAGGCAAACGATCTGGCCCGCGTAGCTTGGATCGGTGAAAACTTCCTGGTATCCCGTGAGGCTGGTATTGAAAACGACTTCGCCGCCGCGCCGCGTCGCCGCTCCCGCCGCGCGCCCATGAAAAATGCGCCCGTCTTCGAGCGCAAGAATTCCCTTCCGAGCTTCTGATTCCGACAGTGGATCCTCTTTCCGGCGGGCGCACACTTCGCTCAGGGGCGAAGGGACAGCCCGCACCTTCTGCAACTCTATTTCACGGACTCGGCAAACACCGGGATCGAACCGAAGTGATCGACCGGCCAGTACGCGAACACCGCCTTGCCGTAAATAAATTTCCGCGGCACCGGCCCGAAGATTCGCGAATCATTGGAGCTGGTGCGGTGATCGCCCATCACAAAATATTCGCCCTTGGGAATCTGCGTGGGCGGATACGTGCCGTAGTCGTCGGACTCCGGCGGGATGTAGGGTTCCGGCAGGCGCTTGCTGTTCAAGTAGACTTGCCCGTCGCGAATTTCGACGGTGTCCTCCGGCAAACCGACCACCCGCTTGATGAACGACTTCGAGCGGTCCAGAGGATACCAGAAAACCACCACGTCGCCACGCTCAATCGGCTCAAAGCGGTAGACAAACTTGTTGATGAAGATGCGCTCCTGATCCGAAATCAGGGGCGTCATGCTGGTGCCTTCGACTTTAACGGGTTGGTAGAAAAAAATGATGATAACGATGGCGAGGCTGAGCGCAATCACCAGATCGCGGCCCCAACTTCGAAGCTCTCGCCGCAGCGGCTGCGCCGCTCCGGGCGCGACAGTCGTGCTGATATCGGCGTTCGGCTCCATGTCCTTACTTGAAAACAAAATGTGAACTACTGAATTTATACCACGCTACTCCGCTGCGCGCCAGTGGTACGGAAAACGAAACGCGCCGTTCGGAATGGCACAGACTTCACAGGTTGCGGAAACAACTCACAACTGTCATCCCGAAGGGCCGAATTTGCCCGAGGGATCTGCTTTTGCCTTACGTTTCCGTAAGAGCAGATTTCTCGCGCCGCTCGGTTCACCGGGAACGCCCTCCGTGAATATGCTACGATTTCCCGACTGCAGCACCAGTCCCAACAAACTCAATCCCGTACGGAGGCTCACATGACCTGGCTTCGTGGAATCATGCTCTTCCTCGCCGGCACCGCGTTCGGACTTTTCCTGATGCAACCTGCGGCTGCGCCCCAGGACAAGACCGTCGGCCTGCGTCTCAATCACTTTGGGCTGTACGTGAAGGATCTGGACGAGTCCAGGAATTTCTACACCAAAACCATGGGATTTCGCGAGGCCTTCGAGGTGAAAGACAAAGAGGGGAAACCCGCGCTCGTTTATCTGCAAATGGACCGGGACACGTTTCTGGAACTCGCGCCCGCCAATGTGGATCGCCCGATCGGCTTTTCGCACGCCGGCCTGTGGACGAATGATCTGAACAAAACCGTCACTATCCTGCGTGAACGCGGCGTGAAAATGGAGAACCCGATCTCGGGCGGGTCGAAAGCGCTCCTGACGAATATGATCGAGCCGAACGGCGTCCGCCTAGAACTGCTCGAATACCCGCCGGATTCGTTGCAGCGAAAAGCGATCGACGGCTGGAAATGAAGCGGCGCAGGACTATTCGGCTGCGAGCATTAAAAGCGATGTCATTCTGAGCGAAGCGAAGAATCTCTCTCTCCGTGTTTTTTTGCTCGCGCTTAAATCGAAGAGAGATTCTTCGCTTCGCTCAGAATGACAATCAATGCATTTTTCGCAGCCAGCCAATGTGCGCAATCCTAACCTTTCATCGATAGGCCACCAGACGCAGGCGCCGGTAATCCGCCCACCACTGGCCATCGCGAAACAATTTTGGCCGCAACCACTCCTCGACCAGGCTTAGAAATTCTTCCCGCCGCGCGTCGCCCGCCTTCGCCAGATAATCTCCCGCAAACATGGCGATCCAGTTGCGCATTCCGTTTTCGCCATCCGCCAGGCCGGTGGGCCGGTCGAAGAGCGTGATCAGCCGGACCTCCAATCCATTTTTCTCCGCAAGCGCGGAATATTCGCTGACGCTCGGGTAGTACCAGGGCCGCACCTCGCCGGGTTTCGCCGCGCCCATTTCCGCCAGCGCGCGATCGAAGGCTTCCTGCATCGCGCGGATGTTTCCGTGGCCGCCCAGTTCGGCGACAAATCTTCCGCCGGGACGAAGGGCGCGATGCACACCCTGGAGCACCAGTTCCGGCTCGTGAATCCAATGCAACACGGCGTTGGAAAAGATCGCGTCAAATTCTTCGCGGAACGCCAGATGCCGGGCGTCGCAAATTTCAAATCTCAGATTTGGATACGCGGCGCGCGCCGCGGCCACCATTTCCGCGGATCGATCGACGCCGGTAACCTGCGTTCCCGACTCCGCGATTTTCGCCGTCAAATGGCCCGTGCCGCATCCGAGGTCCAAGATGCGCTCGCCTGGGCGCGGATCTAGCAGCGCGACCAGATCGGAACCATATTTCCAGACGAAATCGTGCTTGGCGTTGTAGAGATTCGCATTCCAGTCCGCGTTCGTTTCTTTTTCCATAGCGTTGCGGCGTGCTCCACTATTGAGGATTCCAGTGGAGCAGGCTTCAGCCTGTGGGTTTTGGTCCTTGCAAGGACGAACCCCCGCAGGCTGAAGCCTGCGCCACTCAATGCGGTTCCGGCTCGCGCACTGCGCTTGCTCTGAACGCGCCGAATTCGTATTGCACTGCCGCCAGTGCTGCGCACACGGCCGTCTCCGTGCGCATAATGTTTGCTCCGAGCGCGGCTTCCACAAAACCTGATGCGGTCGCGGAAGCGAACTCCGCCTCGGTCCATCCGCCTTCCGGGCCGATCGCGATGGTCACGCGGGCCGGCTCGTTTTCGGCGCGCGCGGACGCCGCCGGCTCCAGCGTTTCTCGTAACGGCCGCGACCCCTCTCTCTCTGAGAGCAATAATTTCAGTTTAGAAGCGGAGACCCGAAACGCGTCGCGCGGTTTGGCCGCATCCGCGAGCGTGGGAATCCGCAAGCGCCGCGCTTGCTGCGCGGATTCCGCGAGAATGCGTTTCCAGCGCTCGGAGCGCTTCCCTGCCGCAGCCACCAGGCCCTTTTCGCTGCGGTCGGCGGCAAGCGGCGTGATCCCATCCACTCCAAGCTCGGTCGCTTTTTCCAGCGCCCACTCGAAGCGGTCGAACTTCACAACCGCCAGCAACAGTTCGATGCGAACGGGCACATTCGGCACGGGCAACTGTTCCACCAGCGTGAACTCGACTTCCTCGCGCCCCACGTTCACCGTGCGCGCGAGCCACAGGTGTTCTCCGTCACTCAGTTCGTACAGTTGTCCGGTTTCCGCCCGCAGCACGCGCGCCAGATGGTGCGCGGCATCGTCCCGCAGGGTCGCCGCGTCGTTTTCAAATTTTTCGACAAAGAATCGCCGCCGCATGTGCCGCTATGTTATATCAATCCGATGCCGTCACGCTTCCAGCCCGCGTGCGTCCAACTGCGCTCATTCGTATTCGCATTCTTTGCGGCCATTCTCCTCTGCATTTGGGTGCCTGCGATCCTCGCTCAAGAGCCTTCTCCACGGCCCGCGCCGCTGCGCCGCGCCGTGATCGTGGATACGGACGCCGGCGCCGACGACCTGATGGCCCTCGCGTTTCTTTTGTCCCGCCCGGATATTCATGTCGAGGCCGTGACGATCGAAAATGGCATGGCCCACGTCCCGGCAGGAGGAACGAATGTGCTGCGCCTCCTGGCGCTCGCCGGCCACAGCGACATCCCTGTGTATCTCGGCCGCGAATCGCCGCTGTCAGGAGACCACGAGTTTCCCGCGCCGTGGCGCAAAGCATCCGACGAACTTCCCGGGATCACCCTGCCCGAAACCAGCCGCGCCCCGGAATCGCGCGACGCTCAGGATTATTTGCTGAAGCGCCTGCTGGACGCGGCGCATCCGGTACAGGTTCTGGCGCTCGGCCCCTTGACCAATCTGGGAGAAGTCTTTTCGCACACGCCGCGAGCGGCGCGCACCGGGCGGCAGCTCGTGATTCTCGGGGGCGCGGTCGGCGTTTCGGGAAATCTGGGAGACGGCGGACTTTTTCAGACGACCAACGGATCCTCCGAATGGAATCTGTTCCTCGATCCGGCGGCGACAAAAATAGTTTTCAACTCCGGCGCGCCGATTCGGCTGGTGCCGCTCGACGCCACGCAGCGCGTTCCCATTGACATGGCGCTATACGAGCAGATCAAGTCGCGCGCCGAAACTCCCCTCGCGAAGTTTGTGGCGGAAGTGCTGGCGACGAAGAGCGAAATGATTCGCCAGGGATATTACTTTGCGCAAGCTCCGCTGGCGGCCACGGCGCTGGCAAATCCCGCGGTGGTAACGTTCCGTCCGATGGCGATCGAAATCAGCGAACAGCCCGACGAGGCGGGCCGCACGGTGGAAGTAAAAGCCAAAAATCGACGCGCAAATGCGCAAGTAGCGATGGACGCAGACAACCTAAGATTTCGAGACGTATTTATGACTGCGCTAGGAGTGAAGTAGGACAGGCTTCAGCCTGTCAGGTTTAGACGCGCGGCGGCGAAAATTTAAACCAGACAGGCTGAAGCCTGTCCTACCCGAAAATATCCTTAACTTTTTCGAAGAGCGAAGAATCGCGATGCGCAGGACGGTTTTCGACCGGCAGAGTAGCGCCCAACTGTTCGAACAAGCGCCGCTGCTCGCGCGTAAGCTTGGTGGGAACCTCAACGTGCACGTTCACGTACAGGTCGCCCTTGCCGCCGCCGTGCGGATCGGGCATGCCCTTTCCCTTCAGGCGAATGATTTCTCCGGTTTGCGTGCCCTCGGGAATCTTCACGGTCTCTTCTCCGTTTAGGCCCGGCACCACGATTTCCGTGCCCAGCGCCGCCTGCACGATGGACACCGGAACGGTGCAATATAAATCCGCGTCGCGGCGTTCGAAATACGGGTGCGGCTTTACATCCAGCACCACGTACAGGTCGCCGGCAGGACCACTGTTCCCGCCCGGTTCGCCTTCGCCCGGAATCCGCAGCCGCGTGTTGGAATCCACGCCCGGCGGAATTCTCAAATCGATGGTGCGGTTGCGCTCGATGCGTCCCTTGCCGCGGCAGTCCGGGCAGGATTCGCGCACGATTTGTCCGGCGCCACGGCAATCCGGGCACGTGCGGGAAATGGTGAAGAAACCCTGCTGGTAATGCATCTGCCCGCGCCCGCCGCAGGTGGCGCAGGCCACCACGCCGGTGCCGGCTTTCGCGCCGGTGCCGTTGCAGACTTCGCAGAATTCCAGCCGCGGGATGCGAATTTTCGTGTTCACGCCGGAAGCGGCTTCCTCAAACGTCAACTTCATGTCGTAGCGCAGATCGGCGCCGCGATGCGCGCGGCCCCGGCCTCCGCCGCCACGGCGGCCGCCAAAAATATCCTCGAAGCCGAAAAAGTCGCCGAAAATATCCTGGAATTCGTCAAAGATGGTTTGATTGACGCCGCCGTCGAATCCGCCACGGGAAAGTCCGGCATAGCCGAAGCGGTCATACGTCGCGCGTTTCTGCGCATCCGAGAGGATCGAGTAAGCCTCGGTTGCTTCGCGGAATTTTTCTTCCGCTTCCTGCTTGGTCTGAGGGTTGCGGTCGGGATGCCACTTCAGCGCCGCCTTGCGGTAAGCGGATTTCACTTCATCCGCGTTGGCGCTCTTGGCCACGCCTAAAATTTCGTAGCAGTCTCTTTTTTGGCTCATGGTCTGGGCCGCCTGGAGGGCCTAATTTCCATCGGAGTTGGAATGCTTCCCGCCTTCCGAAGGGTTTACAGCAACGCGCACAATCGCGGGCCGCAGCACGCGCCCGTGAAACGTGTAACCATCCTGAAACACTGCAACGATTGCGCCGTCCGGATATTCCTCAGACTCCAGCCGCTCAATCGCCTGATGCTGGTGCGGATCGAATATTTTTCCGGTAGCGTCGATGCGCTGCACACCGTGTTTGGCAAGCGTCTCCCAAAGCTGCTTGCGGATTAACGTGACGCCCTTGCGGTATTCCTCATAGGCCGGCTCGGCATGGGCTTGCAGGGCGCGATCAAATCCGTCGAGCACAGGAATGAGGTCGATGATCAGCCGCTCGACGCCCCGGCGGCCTTCTTCCTGGCGATCGCGCTCGGTGCGCTTGCGGAAATTCTCAAAGTCGGCCTGGCGGCGGATCATGGTTTGCATGAGCTCGTCCTTCTCCGCCTTGAGCCTGGACAACTCATCGGTTGGAGATTGCGCCGGATCCGCGGCTGCATTTTCGCCGGCAGCTAGCGGCGATTCTGCGTCCCGGTCGCCCCGTCCGCCGTCGATAGGAATCACTCTCTCCCCTTCGCGTTTCGGTTCCGCCACGTTGCTAGCTCCGATCTAATGTTTCTCCGAACGCGCGCGCGACAAACGCCACGGCCGTGATGGCGCGTTCGTACTGCATGCGCATGGGCCCCAGAATTCCGACGGTGCCCTGCGACTGATCCTGAAACGAATACGGCGCGCTGATCAACGCCAGGTGCTCGCCGGCGCGGTCAATACCTTTTACACCGATCTGCACGTGCACCGGATCGGGCGTATCGATGCAGTTCGCCAACAGCGCGATGATGCGGTGTTTTTCCTCGATCGCGGAGAGCACATCGCGCAACTGCGCCTGATCGTTAAACTCCGGAGCCGCGGCCATCTGCGCGGCCCCCTCGATGTAGACACGCTGCGCAGAACCGTGCCCGAGCATCGCCGGGTCGCACAGCGCCAGCGCGTTCCGCGCCAGCAGCGCGTATTGTTGCTCTTCCCGGGCCAATCGCATCAGCAGGTCGGCGCGAATGGCTTCCAGCAGGAAGCCGGTGTAGTGGTGATTCAAATATTCCGCGGTATGGTCGAGGTCCTGCTGGCTGAAAACTTTTTCGGGGCGAATTACTTTGTCCCGCGTGTTGCCCCCCGTCGAGACCAGAACCACCACGATGCGTCCATCCGGCAGCAGCACAAATCGAATGTGCTCAAGCACGGTTTTGGAGATGGGAGGCGAGACCACGATTCCCAGGCCCCGGGAGATTTCCGCCAGCACGTGCCCGGCGCGTTCGGCAATTTCCTCGCTGGTGGTGGCCCCGGCGAACTCCCCGCGAATCATTTCCTCGTCTTCCGGGCTGAGCGTGGCGCGGGCGACCAGTTGCTGCGCGAAAAACCGGTAGGCGCTCGCCGTCGGAACCCGTCCCGCCGAGGTATGTGGCTGATATAAAAAGCCTTGTTCCTCCAGGTCGGACATCACGTTGCGGATCGTGGCGGGGCTCAGAGCCTCCACATGACGCCTGGAAATCGACCGCGAAGACACCGGCTCCCCCGTTTCGATGTACGCCCGCACGATGGCCGAAAGAATCTGGCGGTTGCGTTCGTTATTGGGAGCTGGGTCAGACATTGGCTGCGAGACTCTTCTGTAAATATAACACGCCTGCAACAATTTTAGGCATTGCAGCCACTGCCGTCAAATTGGCGCGCGAGTAGGACAGGCTTCAGCCTGTCAGGTTTAAATTTTCACTGCCGCGAATCTAAACCAGACAGGCTGAAGCCTGTCCTACGGAACCGCGGCGACGATATTCAATCTTGGACACTTACGTATCGATTTGCGCGCGCTGCAAACGATCCGAATAATCGACGTAGAGGGTCTTCCATTCCGAATAAAAATCGATGGCCGCCGTTCCGGCCTCGCGATGGCCGTTGCCGGTGCCCTTGGTTCCGCCGAACGGCAACTGGATTTCCGCCCCGATGGTCGGCGCGTTCACGTAGACGATGCCCGTTTCCACGTCGCGCATCGCGCGGTAGGCCTGATTCACGTTGCGCGTGTAGATGGATGCGGACAATCCATATTTCACGCCGTTGGCAATTTCGATCGCTTCATCGAGCGAGGAGAAAGGAATCAGCGCCACCACCGGGCCGAAGATTTCCTCCTGCGCGATGGTCATCTTGGCATTGGCATCGGCGAAGATGGTGGGCTCATGAAACCATCCATGGGCCAGGGCGCCCGACTCGGCGCGGCGTCCTCCCGCCAATAGCTTCGCGCCTTCGCTTTTTCCAATCTCCACGTATTTCATCACCGTCTGTAATTGCGTCTCATTGACAACCGGTCCGACATCGGTATCCGGGTCCAGGCCGTCGCCCAGTCTAAGCGCCTTGGTCCGCTTGGCAAACAGATCCTGAAATTCGCGGTAGATTTTGCTGTGTACCGCGACGCGGCTGGCCGCCGTGCAGCGCTGCCCGCTGGTACCAAAGCCGCCCCAGACCGCGCCTTCGACCGCCAGTTCCAGGTTGGCATCGTCCATGACAATCATTATGTTTTTGCCGCCCATTTCCAGATGGCACGGCTTGAATGTCGGTGCGCAAGCCTGGCTGACGATGCGGCCCGTTTCCGTCGATCCCGTAAAGCTGACCGCCGCCACGCTTGGATGGGTAATGAGCGGCGCGCCCGCCTCCGGCCCCATGCCGGTGACGACGTTTAAAACTCCGGCGGGCAGCCCCGACTCAATCAGAATCTGCACCAGGTTGTAGGTGGAAAGCGGCGTGTCTTCCGCCGGTTTGATCACTACTGTATTTCCGCAAATCAGCGCCGGCATGATTTTCCAAGAAGGAATAGCCATCGGAAAATTCCACGGCGTAATCATTCCCACAACGCCCAGCGGATCGCGCACGGACATGGCAAATTTGTTGGGAAGCTCCGACGGCACCGTCTGGCCAAACAGGCGGCGGCCTTCGCCGGCCATGTAATAGGTCATGTCGATGGCTTCCTGCACGTCGCCGCGTGTTTCGGAAAGCGGCTTGCCCATTTCGCGGGTCATGTCGCGGGCCATTTCTTCCTTGCGCTTCACCAGCGTCTCCGCGGCACGATACAAAATTTCCGCGCGGCGCGGCGCCGGAAAAAGCCGCCACTTTTTGAAGGCGTCCTTGGCGGCGTTGACAGCGTCGTTCACATCCTCTTGGGTGGAGGCCGGAAAAATTCCGATGAGTTCGCCGGTGTTGGCGGGATTGCGGTTTTCAAACGTGCTGCCGCGGCGCGCTTCCACCCACTCGCCGTTGATGAAGTTTTTATGGCTCCTCGTAACCGCGCTGGTCGTCATGTTTCCTCCTGCAGCTGATTGAGGCCGTGCGAAGGTTGGCAAATCGCGCAAACAACGTCGCGGCGGAAAATTTCCGCGTGGCAATTTCAATCTAGCAGAGGGTCTTGGGTGCGTCAAACAAGTCCAATCGACTGCGCGCGGCGCGTGTGTCCTGCTGGTCATGGCTCCGCGTAAACGCTGCGCGGCGAGTTCGTGGCTGCGAAATATCGCTGGGCGGGAATGACGGAATCGTTCCGACGGTTCCGCTGTTGGAGTCCGGCGCTCTCGAGAGTCTGCGCAAAAGCGCGAATCTCGCCCTTACGTAGCGCCCGCCTTCAGGCGGGCATTGTGGCCGTACCACCGGATGCCCGCCTGAAGGCGGGCGCTACATCTCAAACCTGCGTTTTCTTATAGGTTCCCTGAACCCGACGCGCCGGATTGTTGGCTGCCACAGCACAGCGACCAAGATGGCGTTATCCGCCGTCTGAAAACCCCGGTATTCTGAAAGCACCCAAGAGTCGAGCGCCTTTTTCCTTCGCGCCCGGCCACCAAGCGGGATTAAGGATTTGCACGTATGTCACCGTCTCTTACCGTCCCCGAAGTGAATGAGGAACGCGGATTTCTTCCGGCCCAGGATCCGTTGAAGCGCCTGCCGAAAGAGTTCGACGCGTGGGAAGAACTGGCCAGCGGCCTGCCGAAGTACCTGGTTTCGGATCAAACTCGCGGCAGGATCGCCGATCTGCCGGCGTTTCCGTCGCACGCGCTCGGCGATGCCCGCGAGCGGGAGCGCGCCATGCTCCTCCTCAGCTACCTGGGACATGCTTATGTGTGGGGAGGACCTCGTCCGGCGCTGATCTTGCCGGCCGTGCTCGCGGCGCCGTGGTATGAGGTTGCCAGCAGCCTCGGCCGCCCGCCGGTACTCAGCTATAGCAGCTACGCGCTCCACAATTACTACCGCCTCGACGCTTCCCGCGAGATCGAATGCGGCAACCTGGCGCTGATCCAGAATTTTCTGGGCGGCGTTGACGAGGAATGGTTCATCCTGATTCACGTGGAAATCGAGCGCAAAGCCGGACCGGCGCTGGCCGTGTTGGGCGGATGTATCGATGCCGCGGAAGAGGGCGACGCAGAGCGGCTGGAAATGCTGCTGACGCAGGTGGAAACGTCGGTGCGCGCCATGCACGCCACGCTGCGCAGAATGCCGGAATGGTGCGAGCCCTTCATCTACTACCATCGCGTCCGGCCATATATTCACGGCTGGAAGAATCATCCGGACCTTCCGGAAGGCGTGGTGTACGAAGGCGTCGAAGCGTACGGCGGACGTCCGCAGCAATTTCGTGGCGAAACCGGAGCGCAAAGCGCCATCGTTCCGGCGCTCGATGCCATGCTCGGAGTGGGACACAAGGAAGATGCGCTAAGCACTTACCTGAAAGAAATGCGCACCTACATGCCTCCGGCGCACCGCTCCTTCATCGAGGCTCTGGAAAGCCGCAGGGCCGTGCGTCCCTTCGTGCAGCGCGCCGGACGCCGCGGGTTAACCGCCGCGTACAACGCGTGCGTCGAGTGCCTCGAAAGTTTCCGCGCCCTGCATCTCGAATACGCCGCGACGTACATCTTTCAGCAAGCCCAGACCGACGCCAAGAATCCGCACGCCGTTGGAACCGGCGGCACTCCGTTCATGGACTATCTCAAGAAGCATCGTGACGAAACGGGCGAGCACCAACTGAAATAGAATCGCCGGCCCGCGGATTTCCGTATGAATGGCATACGCCAAAACTCGATTCGCTTGTTCCGCCTGCACGGGATTCAAGTGGGGCTGCACTGGTCCTGGTTTCTGGTTGCCGTCTATGAAATCAGCGGCCGCGAACGGGCCTATTCCTCGATCACGTGGAACATCCTCGAATACCTGGCGCTGTTTCTGATTGTGCTGCTTCACGAGTTTGGGCATGCGCTGGCCTGCCGGCAGGTTGGCGGGATCGCAGATCAAATTGTGCTGTGGCCGCTCGGCGGAGTTGCTTATGT